>JALTDI010000086.1 GCA_027074255.1 Desulfurellales bacterium | reverse complement strand
ATTTCGGTATCGAGCCGGATATTGTGACGCTTGCAAAATCGCTCGGCGGCGGCTTGCCGATCGGAGCCATGCTTGCAAAAGATGCCGCTGCCAAATACTTTACCCATGGTACTCATGGTTCAACATTCGGAGGCAGCCCTTTCGTAAGTTATGTATCTTTACAAACTGTCAAATATATAGTCGAAAGCGGATTGATGAAACATGCCGAAGAAGTTGGAGCATATTTTTTGAATAAGCTAAAAGATATAGCAAAAAAAAGTAAAGATGTGGAGTCTGCCTCTGGTATGGGGCTGATTCTCGGCCTGCACATGAAAGATGAGGAAAAGGCGACAAACCTTGTTGCAAAAGCCCTTGATAACAAGATTTTAATCGGAAAAGCAGGTGGCTCTACGGTTAGATTCGAACCTCCTTTAATTGTTGAAAAAGAACACGTAGATATTGTAATAGATTTCTTGGATAATGAGTTATGAAAATTTCAGAAGATGTCATACAAAGAATTTCAGAACAGATAAGCACCGTTTTCGGCATAGGCTATACGGTCTATGCCCCGGGGACAATGGGCAGCCTATTCGGACTTTTATTATATATGTTTATTAAAGATATTCCTATTATTTGGTATGTGATTTTTATAGTGGTCTTGTTTATAATAGGAGTATTGGTCAGCGACGTTATTGAGGATATATACGGCATAAAAGACCCCTCTTTTGTTGTCATTGACGAGGTTGTCGGTATGCTTATAGCAATGATTGCCGTACCTTATTCTCCTATGATAGCTATTTTGGGCTTTTTACTCTTTAGAATAATAGATATAGCCAAAATACCCCCGCTTAACTGGCTTGAAAAGTTCCAGGGCGGTTTCGGCATTATGATTGACGATGCAGTCGGGGGCTTGATGGTTAATATAATTTTGCAGGCGCTATTTAGATGAAGTTAGGCGTTGTCTGCATAGCACAAGAGGCAAATTGCGGCTCTGATGAGAGTTTTTTTTATGGTATCGGTGCTGATATCGCATTGTTTGTATATGCGGATAATAACCTAAACATAATAAAAAACACGCTTAAGTTTGCGTTTTCCATATCTGATGGAGTATGCGTAGTGTATTCCAAAGAATCATGGGCTAATTTGCAGAAGGCAATGCTGATGGAGTTTGAAAGAAGCAGTGTTTTTGTGGAAGGTACATCACCCTATGTTATAGCAAAGGGATTTAAGGCAGTTGCAGATAGAGTGTACTTTGATAGGGTCTATAATAAACCGTTTCTGATGCTGCCTTATGATTTTAGGGAAAATGTTGATACGGAGCCGATAAAAAGGGTTTTTGGTTTTGATATGCTTAGGGTGGGTATATTCGCTGAGAAAGTTGAAAACAAATACGTTGTTTATTCCGATGAGGCTGAAACTATTTTGAGTGTTGATGCTTCACACTTGCATGATGTAACTAACAATATCGATAAAAAGAAAATTTATACAATCAACGGTGAAACGCCCCAAATGGCGCTTTATAAGACCCTTCAAGAAAGGAATGTTACCGTTTCTACTGCCGAATCGTGCACAGCGGGTCTGATTTCCGCGAGGATAGCCGATATACCAGGTGCATCATCCTATTTAAAAGGGGGATGTGCCACCTACTCTAACGAGCTTAAAAACAGATTTCTCGGTGTTAATACAAACACATTGAAAAATTTTGGAGCGGTCAGCAAAGAGGTAGCTATTCAGATGGCCGTGGGTGTTTTGAATAATGCAAAAACCGATTTCAGCGTTGCTGTTACAGGCATCGCCGGCCCTGCGGGTGCAACAAAAGAAAAGCCCGTCGGATTAGTTTATACAGCAGCCGCGTCACTCAATAATGTTGCTGTTGAAAAGAGAATTTTTAAAGGAAATAGAAAAATGATTAGGCACAAAAGCGCAAAATTTGCGCTGCTTTTTTTACGAGATTTCATTTTATCGCAATGAGAGTTTTTTTGGCAATAGAGATACCCGAGCATATAAGAGAAAAAATTATGGAGCTTGAAAATGCACTAAAAGTCTATTCAAAATATATGAAACTAACCAATTATAACAACCTGCATTTTACCGTGAAGTTTCTTGGGGAGCAGAACGATTTTTCTTTGAATAAAATAAAGTCAGCGGCAAAAGATATTGTATCAGGCAGAGAAAGTTTTAAAATTTGTATTAAAAAAAGCGGCATATTCGGCAGTTTGAAAAATCCGAGAATATTATGGCTCGGTGAGAATAACAGACGATTTGTCGATTTGGCTTTGTCATTAAACGATAAGCTGTCTGCTTTTATGGCCGAACAAAATAGGCCTGTTTGTCATTTAACCGTAGGCAGGATAAAAAGGATACCCTATGAGGATATTTTGGATGTGCTAAGAACATGCCGCGGTTTTTTAGACGAAAATGACTTGTGTTTCGACGTAAGTAATGTATATTTATATAAAAGCACTCTTGCACGGAGTGGGGCTGTATATGATAAAATTGAAAAATTTGATATGAAAGGGACGGTGTAGGATGGATAAAAATAAGCTTGAATCGTTGAATATGGCTATCTCAAAAATAGAAAAAACTTATGGAAAAGGTTCTTTAATGAGGCTTGGAGAAAGGCAGGCCGTTGATGTTAATATTATACCCACAGGGGTCATGTCCATAGATTATGCACTCGGCGTCTGCGGCATTCCAAGGGGCAGGGTAACCGAAATTTACGGACCTGAATCAAGCGGGAAAACGACACTCGCCCTGCACTGCGTGGCAAGTGCGCAGAAAAGCGGCGGGATAGCTGCTTTTGTTGATGCGGAGCATGCACTTGATGTCGGTTATGCCAAAAACCTCGGCGTTGATGTTGATAATCTTTTAATCAGCCAGCCCGACTCGGGAGAGCAGGCTTTGGAAATAATGGATACGCTCATTAGAAGCAACGCTGTCGATATTATAGTAGTCGATTCCGTTGCAGCCCTTGTACCGCAGGCTGAGATAGAGGGCAATATGGGCGATTCTCATGTCGGTCTGCAGGCAAGATTAATGAGTCAGGCTTTGAGAAAATTGACAGGAGCAATAAGTAAATCCAATACAGCTGTGGTATTTTTGAATCAGATAAGGATGAAAATAGGTGTTATGTTTGGCAATCCGGAGACGACAACGGGCGGCAACGCATTGAAATTCTACTCCTCCGTCAGAATTGATATAAGAAAATCGGGCGCTACTTTAAAAAGCGGAACGGATGCCGTAGGTACTCATACAAAGGTTAAAATTGTGAAAAACAAGGTGGCTCCGCCTTTTAGAGAGGCTGAGTTTGATATAATGTATGGAACCGGTATTGATATTTTCGGTGATTTAATAGATTTGGCTGTGAAGTACGATATTGTTGAAAAAAGCGGTTCGTGGTTCTCATACAACAAGGAAAGGCTTGGCCAGGGAAAGGATAAGGCAAAGGAATTTTTGAAAGAGAGAGCAAATCTTGTAGAAGATATTGAAAAGCAGGTGAGAGACAGGCTGCAGTGCTTTAATAGAGAAACGGAAGAGGAAAAAAATGAATCTCAATGAAATTTTAGCCGAAGGTGTTAGACAAGGTGCCTCCGACGTTCATTTAAAAGTGGGCTCAAGCCCTCTTTTTAGGATTAACGGAGATATTACGAAGAGCAATCTTGACCCTTTGTCGGGCAGCCTTTTTGATGATTTCATAGAAGAGATGCATATTGATGAATTTCTGCTCAACAAGTTAAAAGACAACAGGCAGGTAGATATAGGATACGGCGTAAAAGGCGTAGGCAGATTCAGGGTAAATATTTTTTATCAGCGCGGAACACTTGCGGGCATTTTCAGGTTTATACCCTTTGATATACCTACAATCCAACAGCTGCATCTTCCGAATGTTATAAAAACAATAGCTTTGAAACCAAGAGGCTTGATTCTTGTAACGGGCATAACCGGCAGCGGAAAGTCCACAACACTGGCTTCAATGGTTGACATCATAAATCAGGAGAAGAAAAAACATATTATTACCATAGAAGATCCCATAGAGTATATACATAACGATGAAAGCTCATCCATTGTCCAAAGGCAGGTTGGCTACGATGTTATGAGTTTTTCAAGCGGACTCAGAGGGGCTTTGAGGGAAGATCCGGATGTTATTCTGGTCGGAGAGATGCGTGATCGGGAGACTATGACAACGGCTATGGAAGCTGTTGAAACAGGGCATCTCGTTATGTCGACACTTCATACGAAGGATGCCACAGAAACGGTAAACAGAATTATATCTACCTTCGATTTAAATCAGCAGAACCAGATAAGGCTGCAGCTTTCAAGCACAATAGAAGCTGTTATTTCCCAAAGACTTATACAAAGAAAAGACGGTGACGGAATGGTTCCCGCGGCCGAAATCATGATTGCTACGGAACTTGTGAGAGAGGCCATATTAGACCCTGAAAAAAACATCAACATTAAAAGGTCTATTGAGATGAATGAGGATACATACGGCACGCAGACGTTTGATAAATCTTTGATGAACCTGTACACCTCAGGGCTGATATCTTTGGAGAAAGCCATCGAGTTTGCTTCCAACCCCAATGATTTTGAATTGAGAGTGCGCGGTATTATTTAGATTATGGACTCTTTTGATAGGGCACTGAGATATGCTTTAAATATTTTAAATAGAAGAGACTACACGGAATTTGAAATGCTCTCTAAATTAAACAACAGGGGATTTGAAAAAGATGTTATAGACAATACAATCAAGTATCTGAAAGAAAAGAAGCTTATCGACGATGAGCGCTATGCCGACAATTTTATATACTTTAAGTTAAAGAACGGATATGGTAAAAAAAGGATAGAATATGAGCTTAAAAAAAAAGGTATAGACGGCAATATTATAAATAAATATTTACAGGAAGTTGACGAGGGCAGCTTTATCAAAGAGGTGTTTGAAAAAAAATTGACTACACTAAAAAACAGCAGGAACAAAAAATCAAAGTTATACTCTTTCCTTGTAAGGAGGGGATACGGCTACGATTTGATTAACGAAATTCTAAATAATAGCAAAGAGAGGCTGATATGAAATCAAGTGAATTGAGAGAAACTTTTTTAAATTATTTTAAGGAAAACGGCCATACAATAGTGAAAAGCGCACCTCTTGTGCCTAAAAACGACCCGAGTCTGCTGTTTGTTAATGCGGGAATGGTCCAGTTCAAAGACGTATTTCTCGGCAAGGAAAAAAGGGATTACAACAGAGCTACAAGCTGCCAGAAGTGTGTCAGAGCCGGCGGCAAACATAACGATTTGGAGAATGTCGGATATACGGCGAGGCATCACACATTCTTTGAAATGCTCGGCAATTTTTCATTCGGCGACTATTTTAAGAAGGATGCCATACACTTCGGATGGGAATTTATAACAAAAACTCTGGGAATAGACAAGAGCAAATTGTGGGTTACGGTCTTTGAAGAGGATAATGAAGCATATAAGATATGGAATGAGCAGGAGGGGGTTGATTCGTCGAGAATAGTGCGTATGGGAGCAAAGGACAATTTCTGGTCAATGGGTGATACAGGCCCTTGCGGCCCCTGCTCTGAGATTCATATAGATCAAGGGGAAGGTATTGGCTGCGGCAGGCCTGATTGTTCGGTTGCATGTGACTGTGACAGATACCTTGAACTGTGGAATCTTGTGTTTATGCAGTTTGACAGGGACGAAAACGGCAATATGACGCCTCTGCCCAAGCCAAGTATAGATACCGGACTCGGGCTTGAAAGAGTAAGTGCCATTCTGCAAGGGGTTCACAGTAATTTCGATACTGATATATTTGTTCCTATTATTAACGGCGTAAGTGAATATTTTAATATTAAATACGGGCAGAAAGAAGACGACGATGTCGCTGTGCGTGTAATTTCCGATCATCTTAGAGCGGCCGACTTTTTGATATCCGACGGTGTATTTCCGGATAAAGAGGGCAGAGGCTATGTTTTAAGAAGGATAATGAGGCGGGCAATGAGATTTGGGAAAAAACTCGGAACAAAAGGGCCGTTTTTGCATAAATTTATAGATTTAGTCAATAAAGATATGGGCGGTGTTTATCCTGAACTGCTGCAGAACAGAGAAATGGTAATTAATATTGTTAAGAAAGAAGAGGAGCAATTCTTTGAGACACTTGAAGAGGGACTCAAGATTTTAAACAGCCTGTTTAAACACTCTACGAGCAAAAGCATAGAAGGCAAAGATGTGTTTAAGCTTTATGATACATACGGATTCCCTGTTGACTTAACTGTGGATATAGCAAAAGAAAATTATTTTGATGTTGATATCAATGGCTTCAACGAACTTTTGGATAAACAGAGGGCATTGTCAAAAGCCAGCTGGAAAGGAATAGGCGAGGCGGGCATATCTGATTTTTTGGGAGATGTTTATAGAAAAAGCGGTAAAACAGAGTTTATAGGATATGAAAAATTTGAATCCGAATCAAAACTGCTTGCTGTGATTGACGATAAAGATAATGTTACGGACGAAACCAAAGGAAAAGGATTATACTATTTTGTTTTTGATAAGACGCCCTTTTATGCAGAGAGCGGAGGTCAGGTCTCTGATACCGGTTTTGTGTTTGATGATGAGTCAAAGGCCTTTGTGGAGGATGTCCAGAAATATTTCAATAGTAACTTTTATGTGCATAGAGTCAGCGTTCTAAGCGGGCATTTTAAGGCCGGCAGCACATACACGTTGAGGATAAATGTGGCAAAAAGGAAAGATATAGCAAGACACCACACAGCCACCCACCTGCTTGATGCGGCTTTGATTAAGGTTCTTGGAAAACATGTCAGGCAAGCCGGCTCGCTTGTTGAAGATAACAGGTTCAGATTTGACTTTACGCACTTTTCAAAACCGGCTGACGTCGAATTGGACAGGATTGAGTTTTTGGTCAATAGCTGGATAATGGAAAATTACCCTGTTAAAACAGAGATTATGAGTATGGACGAAGCGGTTAAAAGCGGAGCAATTGCTTTGTTTGAAGAAAAATATGAGGATGTTGTCAGGGTTGTATCTGTGGGAGATGTGAGCAGGGAGCTTTGCGGCGGAACACATATAAAATCATCCGGCGAAATAGGGTTATTTAAGATAGTCTCAGAGAGTGCGCTCTCCAAGGGTATTAGACGAATAGAGGCAAAGGTAGGTATCAGCGCATACGAGTATATAAAAGAGCGTGATAAGGTATTGAGAAAAATTTCTCGAATGCTAAGCGTCGGCTTATACGATATGGAAGAAAAGATAGAGGAATTAAGAACAAAAAAACCGAAGGAAACTGTTAAAGTCGGATTTGACGCCTCAAAGATAAAAACGGTTAAAAACATTAATTTGTATACTGATATGTTCGAAGGCCTTGACATTTCTCAGATAAGGCATATAGGTGATAATATAAAAGCAAAACTCGGCTCCGGTGTTGTATTGTTGTTTAATGAGAAGGATGAAAAAATAAACGTTATTGTGATGGTTACAAAGGATTTAACAGACAAAATAAAGGCAAAGGATATTGCTGCGAGTGTCTCGAAGAGATTGGGCGGCAAAGGCGGCGGTAAGGATGAGTTTGCTCAGGGCGGAGGTAAGAACTCTGCTGAATTAAGTTACGTTGTGAATCACCTTGATGAATTTATAAAGGGGGTGTGAATCATGCTCAGAGAGATTTTGTACCTTGGAGCGGGTGTGGAGAAAAAAGTCTCAGACACCATAAAATCATTGATAGACGAAGGGAAAGAGGGCTATGAGGATAAGGATTTGATAGATGTGGGCAAAGAGCATATAAAAAAGAGAAAATCACAGGTTAAAAAGCTTTTTTTAGATGATTTTAAGAGTATGGCCGACGAATTGGGACTGGCGACAAAAGAGGATATAGATGAACTAAAAAATTATATAAAAAATAAGACGGATTAAAGATGTTTGTAAGAAAGCCGGTTGCTGCGGGGGCTTTTTACCCTGCCAATGCGGAAGAATTAAAGGATTATATGCATCAGGTAATAAAGCTTAAAATCCCTAAAATAAAGCCCAAAGCAATTATTGTTCCCCATGCGGGATATATCTATTCCGGGCAGACAGCGGCAAAGGCGTTCGGCATGATTGACAGCTTTGACGTATATATCGTTCTGGGCCCCAATCATACTGGACTGGGCAAGGAGATATCCGTATTTGAAGGGGTATATGAGATGCCTTTCGGTACAGTTGAAACCGACAATGAACTCGGGGAACTCTTAGTGCGTAATTCATCTGCTGATGTTGATTATTATGCGCATCTTCAGGAGCACAGCATAGAGGTGCAGCTGCCTTTCATAGATTTTGTATCAAAAAAACCGTATAAGATAGTGCCTATTGTTATTGGAACTCACAACAGAGAAAAATTGAGACATCTTGGTATGGCTTTGGCAGAAGCGGTGAAAAATTCTAAAAAGGATATTTTGATAGTGGTCAGCAGCGATATGAATCACTATGAAAATCAAGATACTACTATAAAAAAGGATGAGCTCGCCATAAAAGCTTTGGAAAATCTGGATGAAGAGGAGTTTTTTAATCGAGTTGAGCAGTATGATATATCGATGTGCGGGGCTGCTGCAAGCTATGCGGCTGTCATAGCTGCCAAACTCTTGGGGGCTAAAGAAGCTCGATTGATAGAACACACAACAAGCGGAGATGTTAATGGAGATTACGGCCAAGTGGTAGGGTATGCCTCAATTATTATAGAATGAGGCGTTTTCTTTACAATTATCCTTTTTTGTTTATATTTGCAGCTGTTGCGGGTTTTGCTTTTTATATGGAAACCGGCAATGCCGTATACTTGATTATTTTTCTCATAATACTTCTTTTTTTGCGTTTTAGGGTCTTTTTCATTTCTCTTGTGTTTATTTTAACCCTCTATTTGCTGTATGCGAACACAAATAATAAAAGCCTGCTTAGATTTGACAGTAACGGAATGCTGAGGGGTGAGGTTTATGATATTAGAGAAAACAGACGTTTAACGTTTTATGTAAAAAGCGGGGCTTCAAACATCTATCTGTTTGTCCCGAAACTTTACGACAACATCTATCCATACGAGCATATTGCTTTTAGGGCTAAAATCAAGTCCATAGATTCTATTAAAAACAGTGGTTTTAAGAGATATCTTGCAGCTAATGATATATATTTCATAGGCTATGCGAGCTACATACATAAATTAAAAAACAACGGTTTTGCGTATTATGTGATGCAGCTAAGGGAAAAATTGGAGAAAGAATTTTACTATTTTCTCGACGGCAAGGAATATATATTTATCCAGAATGCCATTTTCGGCGACTCCATCCACAAGAGCAGATTAAGAAAAATGTTTATCAACACACAGACAGCCCATATTATGTCCGTTTCCGGCCTGCATATGGGTTTTGTTTTCGGTCTGTTTTATCTTGCTTTTTATTTTTTCTTTTCTCGGATTGGATTTGTATTTAGGAGGTTTAATTTAAAGACAGCGGCCTCTGTTTTTGCTTTTTTCCCGACGCTGTTTTATTTTGCACTAAGCGGAATGCACATACCTGCCATAAGGTCTTTTTTGATGGTGCTTGTTTTTGTGTTTGCCTTGATTTACGGTTATGTCAAAAATTCCTATAATATACTGTTTTTTATTGCGGCTAGTTTGCCGATGCTTTTCGGATATAAACTTGTGTTTAATCCGTCGTTTGTCATGTCTTTTTTTATGAGTTTTGCTGCAATCTATATCTATGGTTTGATTAACAAAACGTCTGATAACAGAATAGTTGTGTATATTGCATTCAGCTTGCTTATGAGTGTTTTTGCTATGCCTATCAGCGCATTTTATTTCCATAAACTCGCCTATTTGTCTTTTTTGAGCAATTTCATAGTTGTGCCCTATTTCGGTTTTGTTATTATGCCTCTTTCCTTTGCCGCTGTCTTTTTTTCTCTGCTGCCGTTTTTCTATGTTAAATACGTTATGTTCTTTTTGTTAAATCTTTCAACATCGTATCTTTTAAAAATTGTGGAATATTTTGCCCAAATCCAGCCTCTTGGCGCACATATCACCACCCTTGAGACAGCGGCAATTTATACAGGTCTGTTTCTTTTGTGTGCCGTTTGTTCCATGTTTATAAAAAGACTTCCACATCATCAAGATAGTTTATCTTAAATTGTTGTGCAAAACTGTTTTTATATAGTGAAAATTCCAAGAATCCGGATGAATTTATTAAAGCTGTACACCCGGATGGGTTTTCGGAGTATGTTGTATGAAGCGTGGAAATTTTAGTGTTTTTTATTTTTATATTTTTAAATCCTTCTTTCAGCAAATAATCTTCTATGTTGGTTATGCAGTTGCCGAATCTGTCTATATAGACTATTTTACCTTTTATAAGCCTGTTTCTCTTTACGGGGAAGAGCTTGGGTGTGCTTAAAGAGTATTTATCGCCGAGGCTGTCCATACCGTTTTTATATAAACTATATGCAGCCGGGACCATAATGCCGTATGCCTCAAATGTCTTTGTGCCGGAGGGGTTAATTTTTGTTTTGTCTATTTTTACGGTCAATTCCGGCTCTATCATGGACAGAGCCTCATTCTCCGGCGAGATAATGTATGAAGACTGAAATTTCACTGCCACTATTGCTCGCTTGCTTCCCACATCGGGGTCAACAACAACTATGTGAATGGAGTTTTTTTTGAATTTTGCAAGTGCAGTTCTGATTATGTAGGCAGCTTCAACGGCATTGAAAGGGGATATGCTGTGAGTTATGTCGATTATGGTAACATTGTCGCCGAACAGATTAATAATTTCGGCTTTTAGCTGTGCCACAAAGCCGCCTGAATCTGAAAAATCAGTTGTTAGAGTTATCAGCATTGATTTTTTGGAGCAGTTTCATTTTCAAAACACTATATTCCGGGTCGTCATTCTTAATTTTGTTCAGCTCTTCTTTTGCTTTGCCGTACATCGACAACCTCTCATAGCACAGAGCTTTCATATAAAAGGTATAATAAGAACTGCCCGTGTTATTTTCCATTTGATACAGGCTTGTTAATGCTTGAAGATAGTGTTTTTGTCGAATTCGCAGTGCAATAAGGCTCTTCCAGTATATTTTGCTTTTATAATTTGAAAACATCAGGGCACTTTCTATGTCGTTTTCCGCCTTTGCATATTTTTTAAGCTTGATATATACCCTTGATCTGTTGAAAAAAGCTATGTCGGGATGCGGATAAAGGGGATTTGTGATTAGTCTGGTGAACATATCTATGGCTCTGTTGTAGA
>JALTDI010000085.1 GCA_027074255.1 Desulfurellales bacterium | reverse complement strand
GGCCTTCATCTCTCTGAGGATGGAACTGCATTGGAGGTCAAACCCAATAGGAAAAGTGCGTAAAAATTTGCCATTATTCAAAGAACTGACCTTTCAAAAATTTACACAAAAAAGTTGACAGTACCGCAATTTTTTGAGAGGTGGCATTACTTCGATTTGCTTAAAATATTCATCGTTTAACCGAACCAGCGGCTGCAGTGGACGGCAAACAGCGCGGCGGTTTCTCAAAGACCCATACCCCGCATAAAGCTCAGTGGTAATTCAAGGCCCATTGCCCCGCATGTTTGCCGCCCCTGAGCCGTGACGTTCGGTATCAGAAATCAAATTCGTGTCCTGCGTTCGCAAAGATAAGGATGTCTCTGTCCAAACGCATATATGAAAATCACAGGCTGAAAAAATGGCAACAAAACAGAAGAACTTGCAGAGCAATTTTTTGAGAGGTGGCATTACTTCGATTTGCTTAAAATATTCATCGTTTAACCGAACCAGCGGCTGCAGTGGACGGCAAACAGCGCGGCGGTTTCTCAAAGGCCCTGCCCCGCATAAAGCTCAGTGGTAATTCAAGGCCCATTGCCCCGCATGTTTGCCGCCCCTGAGCCGTGACGTTCTGTACAAAAGACTATGAATCAAATTAATAGATATGGTCTAAGTAGGCATATCCCGGAACCTATTGCCAGAAATATTCGACAGCGATGCGGGTTTGGTTGTGTAAAATGTGGTTTTGCTATATATCAATATCATCATTTCGATCCTCCATTTGAACATGCTAAAGAACATAGAGAAGATGGTATAACTTTATTGTGTCCGTCATGCCATGAACTCGAGAAAAAAGGGTTGCTATCAGGTCGTACTGTCAAACAATACAATGAGAATCCTATGTGCCTCAAAAGAGGTTTTTCAAATTTTTCATTTGATCTTCATCGGTCTCCTGAAGTGATTTTAGGAAACATTACCTTCGTCAATACCCCTAATATGATAGAAGCTTTTGGTAAATCGCTGCTTATTATTGAAGGACCAGAGGATAGTAATAGACCATTCAGTATCAGTGCTGTATTTCATGATGAATCAGGACAAGAGATTGCTACAATTAACAGGAACGAATGGCGAGGAGATGCTAAAAACTGGGATATAAAAAACGAAGGCAATAAAATCATCATCAGAGAGCACCTTCGCAAAATTTCTCTTATTTTGAAGATCAATCCGCCTAACAGATTAATTATAGAACGTCTTAATATGTTTTATAAAGGTTTCCGCATTGTAGCTTTGGAGGGTAAACCCACTACATTTTTTTTGCCTGACGGAAAAGTATGGTTTAAAACTCATCGTATGAATTTCATCTCTAATGCTAATGGCATTGTACTACAATAGTCATTTGGGAATACAGAACAATGGCATGAAGAGAGGACGCCAAACAGCGCTGCGGCTGTCGTAAGGCCGTGCTCCGCAAGAAACCTTCGGCTTTTTCCAAGTCCTCTGCTCCGCATGTTTGGCGCCCCTTATGCCTGACGTTATGCAAAGGAGAAAATGATAAAATGGAAGCAAAAACTACTATTAGAAAAATGATGGCAAATAATACAATAAAGGTTCCACCTTATCAACGAGCATATTCATGGGATAGTCCTATTGAACAGTCTGATCAAAAGAAGACTCAAGTTGACATTTTTTTGAAGGACTTAGAAGAATATAGCAATACTACTAATCCATACTATTATGGTCATTTCTTATATGAAGAGAGAGGCAATTTCCAATATTATGTAATAGATGGTCAGCAAAGATTAACGACAATAGTGATATTTCTTTCAGCACTATTTTCAAGGCTAAAAGAAATAAGAAAATTGAAAGGAATAAGAGAATTGTCTGAAGATGAAGAAATAATTTATGAAGATATGATTAAAAGGAAAAGTTATATACGATTTTGGACAGTTCCTTATGATCAGGAAGTATTTAAAGATTATGTGATAGAACAAAGAAAACGCGATCACTATGGAATAGAAACAGAATCTGCCTATAGAATTGTAAGGGCTTTTGACTTTTTCAGGAATAAATTATCTAATAAAGATCAAAATTATCTTACTAAGATGTTATCCATAGTCACAAGTGCAGACTGCACTACTCATGTTGTAAATGATGAATCTGAAGCAATTCAGATGTTCATATTCCAAAATAATCGTGGAAAGCCACCAACAAATTTAGAAATAATAAAGGCTCAATTTATGTATGAGGTGCATTTGCATAGTCATAATGATGATGAAAAAAAATTAATAATATATGAGATTCAAACTAAATTCGAAAAAATATATAGGTCGATTGCATCTATAGAATATAAGATAGATGAAGATGATGTATTGTTATATACTCTGCGGGTTCATTTTAATTCTTTATGGGAAGATGATCCTCTTGGTAGAATTAATAGACAACTTTCAAAAGCAAATCCAATTCAATTTATCAGCGATTTTACATATTCTTTATGTAGGAGTTTTGAACATCTTTCATCTTTTTTTACTAAAGATGAAAGAAAATATTTTAAAATTCATTCATTAGTAACTCTTGGAGGAATTGGTATTGCAATTCCTTTTATAATAAAAGCATATAGTGGATTGCCGATGGAAAAAATTGTCGAATTGTGTGAATTATTAGAATCTTTGCTTGTAAGGCATCGTGTTATTGGCACTAGGGCAGATATTAGGTCAAGAATAAGTGATATATTTGAAGAGTTTACTGATAAAAATTGCGATATTCGGCCAATTAAAGAGAGGGTAGAGTTTTTGAAACATGCAAAAAATGAAGACTATTGGTGGGCATACTGGAATGACGATAATTTTAAGGCAGCATTACAAGGGGATATTAGTCATCCAGTGGCTAAGTTTTTACTGTGGAAATATGAAAATTATCTGAGATCAAAAGGGAAGTCAGGCTATAGTCCAATCCGCTATGATCAAATTGAAAATCCAGAGTTAGAGCATATTGCTCCATTAAATGAGCCAGATGTGACACCTCATGGCTATGATAATTATGATGAAGATTTTCAAACAAAATACATTAATTGTTTAGGAAACTACTTGTTATTATCAAAATCACATAACGCCTCTATACAAAATGACCCATTTCCTTTGAAATACAAAGATTATAACTACCTAGAACAACAGATAGAAGTTAAGAATTTTGTTAAAGACCCTGAAAATCGTGTATGGGATAGAAGTTTAATTGAAAAACGAAAACAGAAGATTATAGATTTTGCAATGAAGACATTTTAAAATATTAGCATAACAAGCGGGTGCACTTGACCGTTATGTTATGAGTTGACCTATCCTCCTGAAAATACAGGCTTATTGAGCAATATTGCTATATCGATAATTATCCTATCAAATCAACATGTTGCGCAATTCCGGTTTGGGTGGTCAAAAAAACTGGTTACATAATAATAGTGGCCGGGATAAAGTTCCCCGTTGCCGGTACAGCTGTATATTCTTCCTACAGGCTGTCCAGCCAGGTTAAAATTTCATCTTTCTTCTCCCAGTCCACCA
>JALTDI010000084.1 GCA_027074255.1 Desulfurellales bacterium | reverse complement strand
ATCCTCGTAATAAAAGGGAGCTGTTTATGGAAAGAAGCAAATATTTTTTCCATTTTGGGTACAACATAAATAAGCAAAAATCCGACTATTGCCAGACCGAATACCAAAACAAAAGCAGGATAAGCAATAACGGATATTATCTTTTGATTAAACGAATTCTTCTCCTCTTCCCTGAATGCAATCTTAAACAGAATCTCCGATAACTTGCCTGTTTTCTCAGCAATCTCAATCATCTTTATATAAGTATCTGAAAAAACGTTTCTATATTCATATAAAGCTTTGGAAAATTTTATTCCTTCATTCACCCTGTCTCTTATCCTCTTTAACATTTCCTTTAATTGTGGGTTCGAGGTCTGCTGCGATGTTATGTCCAGCGCCTCGTGCAGTCCTATTCCGCTGTCAATAAGCGTGGCAAGCTGAAAGAATGTGTCAGTCTTCTGTTTCTGGGAAATCCTTCCTTTAAAACCGACAGACAGTTTATCTAAAAAATTACGGCTCTCTTTTTTTCGGGTAATTTTATGTATCTCCTGTGGATATATTCTATCTTTTTTCAGCAGTGAGATTGCAGATTCTATTGATGATTCCTCCAAGACCCCTTCCTTTTTTTTACCCTTGTTGTCGTATGCTATGTATCTAAATGCCGGCATTACAACCTCGTTGCAAGAAGCACCTCCTCAGGCGTTGTAATTCCTTCCTTCACCTTATCCATTCCGTCTTCAAGCATTGTTTTCATGCCCTTATTCACAGCCGCTTTTTCGATTTCTTTCGCATCGGCTTTGCCTATTATCATTTTTTTAATATCTTCGTCTATCTCCATTATCTCAAATATGCCCACTCTGCCTGAAAATCCGCTGCCTCTGCATTTTTCACAGCCTTGCCCTTTCTTATAGGATTCGACTCTCATCCCGTATCCTTCTAAGATATCATTTATTTCAGAAGGTGTTTCAGCTGTTTTTGAGCAATAAGGGCATACCTTTCTAACAAGTCTTTGTCCTATGATAAGTAAAATAGAGGAAGCCAGCAAAAAAGGCTCTATTCCCATATCGATAAGTCTTGCGAGAGTTGTTGAAGCATCGGTTGTATGCACCGTCGAAAGCACAAGATGACCGGTCAAAGAAGCTGAGATAGCTGTTTTTGCGGTTTCAGCGTCTCTTATTTCACCGACAAGGACGATGTCCGGGTCCTGCCTTAAAAAATATTTAAGTGCATTGGAAAAATTCAAATTTAGTTTCTCGTTGACCTGAACCTGAGTTATACCGTCAATTCTATATTCTATTGGATCCTCTATGGTAATTATATTCTTGTCTCTTGTAGCAAGTTTCTTCAATGCGGCATATAAAGTTGTTGTTTTACCGCTTCCTGTGGGCCCTGTAACCAATATTATTCCATTTGGATAGTTGAGTTTATGTGTAAATATATCTATATTTTTTTCTCCCATGCCTATATCAGAAAGGCTGAGAAGCTCGCGAGATGTATCCAATATCCTCAGAACGGCCTTTTCTCCTGTTATACTCGGTACAATGGACACCCTTATATCAACCGTTTTTGTCCCGACATTCAATCTTATAGCTCCATCCTGCGGTTTCCTAGTCTCTGCTATATCTAAGTTTGCCATAACTTTTATTCTTGATATAACGGCCTCTTGAATACTCTTGTTGAATTGCTTAAAATCATAGAGTAATCCGTCTATTCTAAACCTCAATATAAAATACCCTTTTGTTCCTTCAAAATGTATATCGCTTGCGTTTTTCTGTACAGCTCTCACTATGGTCTGATTAACAAGTTTGACGATAGGGGCGTCGTTGTAGGATGTTCCTATTATGTTGCTTTCATCGATTGTTTCATTCTCAGTTTCCCCTGCTCCTTGTGTATCCTCTTCGATAAAATCGTATATCTGCTCCATTGCTTTCAAAAACTCAGTCTTATCCTTCATTTCGATATGGGGCGTCATATTCATTAAAAAAGCCATATAATCGGCTTTTAATATGCCGGAGTCCTCTCTAATCCAAAAATTTATAACATTATCATCAATGCCGACGGGAACAAAATCTCCCTTATCAATAAAACTCTTATAAATATTTATGACGTTTTGAGGCAGTCCGTTAAAATCACTTCTTGGCACTTTCCTTCTCCCTAAACTTATTTATATCCTTTTGTGTTTTAATGATTTTCACAGACAGAAATATTACAAGATTGGTTTTTGTGGATGTTGACTTGTTGTATCTAAACAACCCGCCGAGAAGGGGAATAGAAGACAAAACGGGAACTCCTTCGCGTTTCGACTCCTTATCGTTCTCTATTAGTCCACTTATTAAAATCTTGTCTCCGCTATCAAGAGAAATCTTGGTGCTTGTAGTTCTTGTTAAAGTTATGGGTGCAGCAGCATTGTTGCCTACTGAAACATTTTCTGTGACCTTTTTCACATCAAGCTTGGCATCCATTATGATTTTTTGACCGTTTATGTGCGGCATAATATCAAGTTTTACACCGACATCTTTATATGTATAGGAAAAAATTGGATTTCCGTTTACATCGTATTTCTGACTTATCAAATACGGTCTGTTCTCTCCGACAAATATATCCGCCTTTTGGTTGTCTAATGTAACTATTCTTGGATTAGATACTATATTGATATTGCTTTTTGTCTTCAAAGCGTTAAGCAATGCCCCCAGTGTAGCAAATTTGACGCCGTTATATGAAACAGTGTTGCCTAAAATACCCAAACTAAACCCGCCCGGTAGCGGAGCCAATTCGCCCTTGTTTATGATAGAATTTTCCAAATTGCCGAGATTGCCTGTGTTTGCATTGCCGGCGTACCCTATTGCTCCGTTTTTTCTGCCGAGAGCCGACCATTCAACACCGAATTCTGACAGATTAGAAAGAGATGTCTCTATAATTAAGGCTTCAATATAAACCTGTTTTCTCGGAACATCGAGCCTTTCCACAAGCGATTTGACCCTATTATATATTGTGGGCGTTCCCAAAACAATTATGGAATTTGTAGCTTCGTCGTATGATATAGAGGTATTTTTAAAAGCAGGGGTTTTTGAAAGAAGCTTAACTATAACACCATAGACATCCTTAGCCACGGCGTTTTTAAGATAAAAAACCTTTTGGGATTTTTGCGCTTTGGTCTGTTTTACAATGCCGTCTATAACATTCTGTATAAAATCAAAGTCAGATTTTCTTGCTGCTATAATCAGGGCATTACTTGCGTCTTCACTTAATATGACAGGTGTATAAGATAAGCCTTTTCTTCTTTCGAGCTCTATAAATAATTTATTGAGCTCGCTTGCGATTGTACTGCTTTGAGCGTTTTTTATGGGAATCAATTTCGTTTTAATTTTATCCGAAGAATCTATACTTTCCAAAAGTTTTGTTATTTGTTTTACCCTATCCTTTGTGTCCGTTACGATAATTATATTAATCGAAGGAATTATATCTATACTGCCGAAAGGAGAAACCAAGTGCTTTATCGGTATGCCGAGACGCGCAACACTCACGTTTTTCAATTTGATTATCGTCGTCATAAGGGTGTC
>JALTDI010000083.1 GCA_027074255.1 Desulfurellales bacterium | reverse complement strand
TATCCTATTTACTATGAATCCGGAATAATCTTTGGACAGCACAGGTTCTTTGTCAAGAGATTTTGCAAGTTCAATAGCCGTATTGTAGGTTTCGTCACTTGTCGTCAAGCCCTTTATCATTTCAACAAGGCTCATAACCGGTACAGGATTCATAAAATGCATGCCCAGAACCTTATCCGGTCTTTTTGTTGCAAGTGCAAGTTTTGTAATGGATATCGAAGATGTATTTGATGCCAATATTGCTCCGTCTTTTGCAATTGAATCAAGTTTTTCAAATACGGACAGCTTAATCTGTTCGTTCTCAGGCGATGCCTCGACAACAAAATCAGCATCTCTGACATCTTCAAGTGTTGTTGTGGGCTTTATGTTTGAAAGTATTTTTTTAATGTCTGTTTCCTTTACCGCACCTTTTTTTGCCTGTCTTTGTAAATTTTTCTCTATTGTTTTTATTGCTTTATCCAACTGCTCTTGTGATACATCATACATCACAACATCAAAATCGTGCAGAGCGAATACATGCGTTATACCATTACCCATCTGCCCGGAACCAACAATACCTACTTTTTTAATCATTTTGCACCTCTTTTTTACTTAAACTCTTTCAAATATGACAGCTACAGCCTCTCCGCCGCCTATACACAGAGTTGCAAGTCCGTATTTAACATTTTGCCTTTTCATCTGTTTTGCCAGGGTTGCTGCAAGCCTGCCTCCGCTGGCCCCGATAGGATGACCGATAGAAATAGCTCCTCCGTTTACATTCACTTTGTTTATATCGAGTCCGAGTTCTTTTATGGCAATTAAAACCACCACGGCAAATGCTTCATTGATTTCAAACAATCCTATATCGTCAATCGAAAGACCAGCTCTATCAAGAGCTCTCTTTATTGCTCCAACCGGCGCTTCGGGAAATAGGGAGGGCTTTGTACTGAACGTTGAATATGAAACAAACTTTGCAAGCGGATTTAAATTGTGTTTTGCAATAGCACTTTCATTTGCGAGAATGCCAAGTGCCGCACCGTCTGAAATAGTAGAGGAGTTAGCTGCTGTTACCGTGCCGTCTTTATCAAATGCGCCCCTTAGCTGGGGAATTTTTTCAAATTTTACCTTAAAAGGGTCTTCATCTTTATCAACAACTATTTCACCCTTTCTTTGCTTAATGGTTACCGGAATTATCTCTTCTTTGAATAGCTCATCCTGAGATTTTTGTGCAAGCTTGTACGACCTAACTGCATAATCGTCCTGCTCCTGTCTTGTTATGTTATGTTTTTTTGCAACATCTTCCGTTATCAGACCCATATGTATGTTATCGTAAGGGTCCCATAATCCGTCAAAAACCATTCCGTCAATTATCTCTCCGTTGCCCATCCTATATCCGAAGCGCGCTTTTTTAAGATAATAAGGAACCATGGACATATTTTCCATACCGCCTGCAACAACTATATCCGCATCACCGAGTTTTATGGAGCCAACACCGAGCATCATAGCTTTTAATCCGGAACCGCAGACCTTGTTGATGGTCATTGCCGGCACACTTACGGGAATGTCGGCATATATGGCTGCCTGCCTTGCAGGGGCCTGTCCCGAGCCGGATGTTATGACATTGCCTATTATAACTTCGTCAATATCTTCACCTTTTAAATTTGTTTTATTAAAAAGAGCTTTAATAACCTCGGCCCCGAGTCTCGGAGCGGGTATGTCAGAAAGCAAGCCTCCGTAGGAACAAAAGGGCGTTCTTAAAGCCTCTACGAGAAACACATCCATTCCAGCCTCCTTTTTAGTTATCGCAGTTCAACATTCTAATATAAAATTTAATCAGCCTTGATGTATAAACTAAGCACTTTTGAGTTTTTTAGTTAGAATCGGAACGAATTCGTTTACATCCGCCACCACAAATACGTCTGCAATTTCACCTATTGGTGCATCTTTATCCTTATTGATTGCTACAACGAAACCGGATTTTTTCATACCGGCAAGATGCTGAATAGCTCCCGATATACCGCATGCTATATAGAGTTTAGGTGCAACCGTCTGGCCTGTTGTCCCAACTTGATAGGATTGATCCAGCCATTCGGAATCGACAACCGGCCTGCTTGCGCCAATCTCGGCTCCCAGCGTTTGCGCAAGCTCTTTTTCAAGCTCTATATTTTCTTTTTTGCCTACACCCCTTCCCACACTAACTATAATCTCTGCCTTTGTTAAATCAACTCCTGTTTTGGGCGGCATTTCGTAGTCAATAAATTCAACCGACGGCTCTATGCCTTCTGCGTCTATTTTTTCTATTTGAGGAGTTCCCTCCGAAACAGGTGCAAAAGCACCGCCTTGAAGGGTTATTACCGCTTTTTGTGTTTTAGGTTTTACATCTCTCCTGAATTTTGAATTACAGCATGGAACAACAAATGTCCCTTCGTTATAGCCGATAACCTCTGAAATAGGAGCCACTTTTAATTTGACAGCCAATCTGAAGGCCATATCCCAGCCGTATGAAGAGTGACTGAAAATTATGTAATCAGGATTTTCCTTTTCAGCAACCTCTTCAATCAGCTTTGTGTGAATATCCGGATTGTATTCCTTATATTTATCAGCGTCGGCAATATACACCTTTGAGTCGTATTTCAAATCTACATCATCTTTTGCAACCAGAAACATAACATTGTCAATACCGAATTGCTTTGCAAATCCGACAAGCTCATAGGTGGATTCTTCAAGCTTTCCCTGTTTATATTCTCCTATCAATAAAGCTTTCATTTTTAACCTCCAATTTGCCTTTTATTACTTAACAACCTGGGTTTTATCTTTTAATATCTTTATAAGTTCATCCGCCATCTCGTCAGCTTTTCCTTCAAGAACGATTCCTCCGGCTTTTCTTTCGGGGAAGTACACTTTTTCTGTTTCGACCAACGGTTCAACCTTTAAAAGCTCATCTACATTGACAGTTTTAAGCTCTTTTCTTTTTGCTTTCATAATGTTGGGAAGGGTAGGGTAGCGGGGAGTGTTCAATCCTAATTGACATGCCAAAACGACAGGCAATTTTGCCTTTACTTTTGCCCTTAATCCTCCCTCAAGTTCTCTTTCAAGGGCTGCATAGCCTTCGTTATATTCAAATGATACTATCGTGCTGACAAAGGCATAGTCCAGCATACCTGCAAGCAAAGGCGCAACCTGAGCCGAACCCCTGTCTTGTGATTGCAGGCCGGTAAATATAACATCAAAGTTTTCAGACTTTGCATATTCTGCAATAATAGAAGCTTTTTGGAAAGGGTCCTTTAAATATTCCTCATTATCCAAAATATGCACGCCTCTGTCCGCTCCCATCGCAAGCACTTTTCTAATAACATCCTTAACCCTTTCGGGTCCAATGGACAAAACGGTTAATTGAGCATCCGAAATCTTTTCCTTTAATCTTACTGCTTCCTCCGCTGCATACTCATCGTATTCATTGATTTTGTAAACCAAATCGCTTTGATCGTACCACTTTGAGCTTGAATCAATCTTAAATTTCGATTCCATGTCAGGAACCTGTTTTACGCATACAAGAATCTTCATTTAAG
>JALTDI010000082.1 GCA_027074255.1 Desulfurellales bacterium | reverse complement strand
AAAAATAGAATGTGTCAATTTACAGTCAAAAACCGCAGCGATTTCAGATAAAACTATTAAATATTTAGTTATTGCGAATTTACGATTAGTGACTAAGAGAATAGCGGTTAAATAATGGCAGTCAACACCTTGATTCTCACAAAAACACCAAATAGCGCAAATAAGCGGGGAGGGGAATATTTTTACTTAAAGCAAAAATATACCTCCTTTAAAATAGAAGGCGTTAAAGAAATATAGACGCGGTGTGAAGATGACTATCCACGCATAATACGACGAGATTGCGAGAGGCTTCATTCATCTATAGGGCAAAGATGGAACGATGTCGTATAATTTAAGAAATTAGAAATAGAAATGCAGTCTTTTCTTTCTATGAAACACGGTAAATAAGAAATTTGAGAAAATTGCTCTGACAAAGGGGTGCATTATATGAGATGTGTCGAATGCATGTCCTTTTTATAGTGCCTCCGTGTTTAATAATTGGGACATTTTTATTTGGTGTTGATGAAAACTTTAAAATGCTTGACAATGCGCTGAAACTTAGGTATAAATCACATTGCTTTGACTAAATTGGATTTGGAATTTGAAAGTGAGGTTTTGAAAAGATGAAAACTTTTATGGCTAAGTTTGAGCCTGAAAAAAGGCAGTGGTATTTGATAGATGTGAGAGGAAAAACACTTGGCAGAGCCGCTACACAGATAGCCGTTTTGTTAAGAGGAAAAAATAAACCTACGTTTACACCCAATATAGATAACGGAGATTTTGTTGTTGTCATAAATGCCGGGGATGTAAAACTTACGGGAAATAAAATAGAGCAGAAAATGTATTACTCACATAGCGGATATATCGGAGGCATAAAAGCTGTAAGCGCTAAAAGAATGCTTAAAGAACACCCCGAAAGGGTTATTATTCATGCCGTAAAAGGTATGCTCCCAAAAAATAGGCTGTCTGACAGATTAATAACAAAGCTAAAGGTTTACGCCGGCGAAAATCATCCCCATAAAGCGCAAAATCCTATTAAGATAGAAATCTAAGAGGTGTATAAATGAATGATAGATTTTATGCAACAGGAAAAAGAAAGACTGCTGTGGCCAGGGTATGGGTCTCAAGCGGCAAGGGAAACATAACGGTAAACAAAAAAACATTGGACGAATATTTCGGCGGGTTGGAGTATGCCAAATTAAAGGTTCTCTATCCTATTTCGCTTGCCAACCTAACGGGCAAGATAGACATATATGCTACGGTTAAAGGCAGCGGTATTATGGCACAATCCGAAGCTTTGAGGCACGGCATATCAAAGGCTCTGTCAGAGCTTGATGCAGACCTAAGAGGTGTGTTTAAGCCGCTGGGATTGCTGAGTAGGGATTCCCGTGCAAAAGAGAGAAAGAAATACGGAAAGAAAAAAGCGAGAAAGTCCTTCCAGTGGTCTAAGAGATAAAATACCCGTACCTGTGTATGGGTTCTTCCTTGTTTTATGATTAAAGTAGGCATAATAGGTATAACGGGATATACGGGTTTTGAGCTTCTAAAAATTTTGTACTCCCATAAAGATGCTGACGTGGAATATATTGCATCAAGGTCTCAGGAAGGCAAAAACATTGCCCAAATATACCCTCAATTAAACTCTCTTCTTTCAAATAAAATAGAAAAAATAGACTTAGACAGAATAAAAGAACTCGATGCCGTTTTTTTGGCTTTGCCGCATACGGTTTCTATGGAAATAGCCGATAAGATTTACGGATATTCCAGAATAATAGATTTGAGCGCTGATTTTAGGCTATCAGATGTTGATGTTTATGAGAAATGGTATAAAAGCAAACATAAAGCGAAAAAATTGATAGAAAAAGCTGTTTACGGCTTATCTGAGATAAATAAAGACAAGATAAAAAATTCTAAATTGGTGGCAAATCCCGGCTGTTATGCAACGAGCGTTATAATTCCTTTGCTGCCCGTTATTAATATTATTGATATCAACAGTATTATATCCGATTCAAAATCGGGCACAAGTGGTGCGGGCAGGGGCTTAAAAGAGGGTCTGCAATTTTGTGAGGTCAATGAAAATTTTAAAGCGTACTCAGTTGCAAAGCACAGACATACGCCGGAGATAGAAGAATTTTTATCTTCTTTTTCGAACAAACATATCCAATTAACATTTACGCCTCATCTGCTGCCTATGCAGAGAGGAATGCTTTCAACGATATATGTCACCTTAAATGAACCTATGGATAAAGATAGTATATTTGACCTATACGATAAGTTTTATAAAAATAGCCCATTTGTGAGAATAAGAAGGGAATTGCCTGCCACAAACGATGTTAAAGGAACAAACTTCTGCGATATCGGTTTTGAGGTTGATAAAAGGAACAATAGGTTAATTATTATCAGCGTTATAGATAATTTGATAAAAGGTGCAAGCGGACAAGCCGTGCAGAATATGAACATAATGTTTAATTTTAACGAAACAGAGGGTCTTTTGCCCTATCCTTTTTATCCTTAAATGAAGGTGAAAGTATGTCAATAAATGCTGTAAAATCCATTAAGACCTCTGCGGTCTCTGCAAATCTCACAAAGAAGAGCAAGGATGTAGGTTTGATTTTTACGGATAAACAGACGGTTTCTTCTGCTGTGTTTACGAAAAATAATGTTAAAGCTGCAAGCGTGTTATACGATATGGAATTGATGAATAAAAACAGAGACATTAGGGCTGTCATAGTGAATAGCGGAAACGCCAATGCCTGTAATTCAAACGGATTTGAGGCTATTGAATCGATAACAGCCAATCTTTCAAATAAACTGAATATAAATAAAAAACAGATATTTGTGGCCTCAACGGGTATAATAGGAGAAAATCTGCCTTATGATAGAATAAACGGTGCTATGGATAAACTTGTGTCTGCTCTTGGCACAAATAAGAGCTTGGAGTTTGCAAAATCAATAATGACTACCGATACATTCCCAAAAGAGAATGCTATTCAATACTCGCTGGGCAATAGCAAAATCAATATAGGCGGTGTCGCAAAAGGTGCCGGTATGATACATCCCAATATGGGGACGATGCTGTCTTTTATTGTAACCGACGTAAATATTTCCGTAGAGATGCTTGATGCTGCTCTCGGCTATGCCGTAAACCATTCTTTTAACAGAATCAGTGTTGACGGTGACACATCTA
Organism: Desulfurellales bacterium; assembly: GCA_027074255.1. Taxonomy (GTDB): domain Bacteria; phylum Campylobacterota_A; class Desulfurellia; order Desulfurellales; family Hippeaceae; genus S144-51. The sequence goes on along the minus strand of JALTDI010000082.1, from coordinate 388 downwards.
CAAATGATACCGTTTTTATTATGAGCACGAATGAGGCTGATAACGATAAAATTACAGACGAGAATGAATTGTATAGGCTATTTGAAAGCAATTTGACGGTTCTATGCTCAAATTTGGCCAAGATGATTGTTCAAGACGGTGAAGGTGCGACGAAGCTGGCTGAGGTAATAGTTGTGGGTGCTAAAAATTGCGATGATGCAGAAAAAATAGCAAGAACCGTTTCAAATTCTCTTTTGGTAAAAACGGCTCTGTTTGGTAAAGACCCTAATTGGGGACGAATAGCCGCTGCCGTCGGATACTCCAATGCTGAGGTTTATCCTGATAAACTCAATATATTCATAGGCGACTACCCTGTTTTTGAGGCCGGCAAAAAATCCGATATTAATAA
>JALTDI010000081.1 GCA_027074255.1 Desulfurellales bacterium | reverse complement strand
CTGCCCGCAATTTTACTCTTAGGGTTAATTATATAAAACAGCACTTCATTATTTAAAATATGAAAACCTCTTCTTACTGATTCTAAGCCGTTTCTATCTTTGCTTCTTCTTCCAGCCCCAGTTCTTCTATGGAAATCTCCCTCATCTCCACTTTTCTTATTTTGCCCGTTATGGTCATAGGGAAAGAATCGGTGAATTTTATGTAACGAGGGATTTTATAATGGGCTATTTTCCCCTGACAGTATTCTTTGATCTCATCCGGCTCGGCTGTTTCGCCGGCTTTCAATTTAATCCAGGCACAAACCTCTTCTCCGTATTTTCTATCGGGAACTCCAACCACCTGAACATCGGCAACCTTGGGATGTGTATAAATAAATTCCTCTATTTCTCTCGGATAGACATTCTGCCCGCCTCTAATTATCATATCCTTTATTCTGCCTGTTATTTTAAAATAACCGTCTTCTGTCATAACAGCCAAATCACCCGTATGCAGCCATCTTGCGCTATCTATCGCTTTGTCTGTTGCTTCTTCGTTGTTATAATAATATTTCATAACGTTATATCCCCTTGAGCACAACTCTCCCTGCTCACCGGCAGGAACTATTTTGCCCGTCTCAGGGTCTATTATTTTAACTTCAACAAAAGGAAGGGCTTTGCCGACCGTTTCCGTTCTATGCTCCATTGTATCATTGGCAGCAGTTTGAGTGATTACAGGGCTTGCTTCTGTCTGTCCATAAGCTATTTCAATCTCTTTCATATTCATTTCATTATTAACCCTTTTCATAACCTCAACCGGACAGGGAGAACCGGCCATTATACCTGTTCTAAGACTGCTCAAATCAAACTTCTTAAATTCAGGATGTTCAAGCTCTGCAATAAACATGGTAGGAACACCATGGACAGCAGTGCATTTTTCTTTTTCGATAACAGTTAAAGTTGAAAGCGGGTCAAAATATTCGGAAGGAATAACCATAGTAGCGCCGTGAGAAACACACGTAAGATTGCTCATCACCATACCAAAACAGTGATAAAACGGAACAGGAATGCACAATCTGTCCTTATCCGTAAATCTCATCATTTCTCCTACAAAGTAGCCGTTGTTAAGTATGTTAAAATGAGTCAATGTTGCTGCTTTTGGAAATCCTGTTGTGCCTGATGTGTATTGAATATTTATGGCATCATCGAAATCAAGAGAATCCTGCCTCTCTTTCAGCTCGCTGTCTGTTACCTTTGAAGAAAGACTTAAAATATCTTTCCATCTGAATATGCCTGTATATCTCTCGTCGCTGATACAGATAACATTCTTTAAATGCGGTAATTTGTTTGAATGTATATTGCCCGGTATTGCACCCCTTGCAAAAGGAGCCACCTCATAAAACATATGCAAATAATCGGACGTCTTGAAATTTTCTATCATAATGAGGGTATTCACCTCTGATTGTTTAAGTGCATATTCAAGCTCGGTAGTTCTATAAGCAGGATTTATCGTAACCAAGAGTGCCCCTATTTTCGCTGTTGCAAACTGAGTCAAAACCCATTCGGCACTATTTGTCGACCATATCGCCACCTTGTCGTTTTTCTTAATACCCAAAGCCATCAGCCCTCTTGCAACCTTATCCACCTCAGCTTTGAATTCTTTATAGTTCATTCTTATGTCCTGATGAACACTAATTAAACAATCGTTGTCAGCAAACTCGAGAGCGTTATCATCAAGCATATCTCCTATGGTTTTTGCTATAAACTGCTTTGTCGAACCTTCAAAAGCATAACTTAACATGTGAATCACCCCTTAAAATCATATCAAACCGTTATGTTCTTTTTTGCCGGATTTTCTTTCAATTTCCATTCTTCTTAAAACAGCTCTCTTTATTTTACCGCTGATGGTTTTGGGCAGTTCTTTTACAAACTCTATTTCTCTCGGATATTTATAAGGGGCTGTCTTGTTTTTAACAAAATCCTGTATATCTTTTATAAGGCTATCAGACGGTTCATAGCCATCAGCCAAAATAATAAACGCCTTTACTATATTGCCTCTTACGGCATCGGGTGTAGCAACTACTGCGCTTTCCACAACAGCGGGATGCTCCTGAATTGCACTTTCAACTTCAAAGGGGCCTATTCTATAACCCGATGATTTTATAACATCATCCGCTCTTCCGTAAAACCAAAAGTATCCGTCGTTGTCTATATACGCCCTATCTCCCGTATAATAAAAATCTCCCCTGAACGCCTCTTCTGTTGCAGCATCATCCCTATAATAATTTTTTGTTAAGCCGATAGGATGCTTAGGTGTTATTTTAACAGCTATATGACCGGGCTCTCCGGTAGGCATATCATTTCCGTCATCATCAACAACCCTTACATCAAATCCCGGAACTGGCTTGCCCATAGAACCGTATTTAATCGGCATGGAAGGGTAATTAGCCACGAGCAAAACGGATTCTGTTTGTCCGTACCCATCGTATATTAGAGTGCCCGTTGCGTTTTTCCAAGCTTTAATTACCTCCGGGTTAATAGGTTCTCCGGCTGATGTACAGTGCCTCAAGTCTGTAAAGTCATACTCGCTTAAATCTTCCTGTATGAGCATTCTATAAACGGTGGGAGGGGCGCAAAAACTTGTGACACCCTGAGTTGTCAACAGCCGCAAGGTTGTTTTCGCATTAAATGCCCCTTCTGCATTCTGCATAAACACCGCCGAACCTATGGTCCACTGGCCGTACAATTTCCCCCAGACGGCCTTCCCCCATCCTGTATCTGAAATTGTCCAGTGCAGGTCAGTTGGTCTTAAATCATGCCAATACTTAGCCGTAACTATATGGGCAAAAGCATAAGACTGCTCATGCATCACCATTTTAGGATACTTTGTAGTTCCGGATGTAAAATATACAAGCAAAGGGTCGGCTGCCGTTGTAGGTTCCACATCATCTCTTGAAAGCCTGGTAGAAACCTTGTCCATCTGATTCTCAAAAGAAAGCCACCCTTCGGCATCGCCGTCTATAACCATCTTATGTTTCAGTGTTTTGCAATCTTCAATACACGCCTCATCAACCTTGCGAGCGTTTGAAGCCGAAGCTATAGCCATAACGGCATCAGCCTTTCTTATTCTATACCCTATGTCCTCCGGCATTAAGATATTCGGAGCTGGAAGCGCAACAGCCCCCACTTTATTCAAACCAAGCATAACAGCATACCATTCCACTATTCTTGGAACCATAACGAGCACATTATCACCCTTCTTGATACCGAGAGAAATGAGAACATTAGCAAATTTGTTGGACATATTAGATATATCCCAGAAGGAGTATTTCTTAATTGTTTTACCGGTCGTGTTAGCCCAAACAAGAGCCAGTTTTGTTCTATCCTCAGCCCATTTATCAACAACATCGAAAGCAAAGTTATAATATTCCGGGACATCAAGTTCAAAATTTTTGACCTCTTTTTCATAGTCCAACATATTGTGCTGCAGCATCTTTCACCCCTTTTTCGGCAAAATTTTACAAACTTTATAAAAAAATATAAAAAAAGTCAATAGATAATACAATAAAAGCAGTATGTGCTTTGAATAATTAAATATAGTATTACTTAATTATCTATTAGAGACAATAATTACAATGCCTATAATTACAAATCCTATTCCAGCAACATAATTTAAGTACTTCTGATTTATGTAATTGGAAAGCACATCACCGACTAAAACACCCATTGCACTAGTGGTTATCAATGCGCAAGATGCAGCTAAAAAAACAATTGATTTATTTATACCCTTATCAGATGCGAAAAAAAATGTGGCAAGCTGTGTTTTGTCTCCCAATTCCGCAAGAAAAATGGATACAAATATCATAATAAATTCTTTCATTGCCTTCCGGCCTCATATTGTTGAAACAATTCCTTAAAAAGTTCTGGTACCAATTTCATTTTGTATTCCGGTGCAACACATGCTATCCTCATTTGGGTTTTTCCGGGGTTTCTATTTTCCAAAACATTATAAAACCCCCACATGGGGCTTACCAGCAAAGTTAATCTTTGAGAGCCCATGTTTACCTCACCGGTTGACGAGCAGAACATCACGAAGTCTTCCGCATTGAATCCGGGTTTGGCAATATTTCTAACATCCAAAACCGTATAGATGGATGCTTCGGGGCGAGAAATAATAATGCCCGGCAGCAGTTTGCCGAACTCTTCCCTCAAATCTTCAAGTATATCTTTATAATACACTTTGAGTGAGTTAATCCACTTCAATATATCCTCTTCGCTTTCGTCATACAAGGCTTCAACTATGTGCTGGTCTATGGAAGAAGGGCACAAATAAGTAGTATTTGCAGCAGATGCCATATCCCTAAAAGTTTCATTGTCCGTTACAAGCGCTCCCATTCTCAATCCGCACGCATTGAATGTTTTTGACAAGCTTTCTATGCTGATTCTTATCTTGGCCTCTTTTATGCCTTGAACATCTCTATTTGTTATTTTCCAAATACTCGGGGCATCCTCGTCAACATAATACAGTCCCCTATACGCCTCGTCGCTAATTAAAAAAATGTTGTTTTCCAAACATAATCTAGCATATTCATTTATGGTTTTTTGCCTCATCAATTGACCCGAAGGATTATCGTAAGGAATGATTAAAAGTGCTCCCGGTTTATATTTTTTAATAGCTCTTTCTATTTCTTCCACTGCAATGTATCCAAAATTACCATGTCTGTCCAGAGCTCTTTCAACAGCGACAATTCTTTTCCCCAGCTCATCGGCAACGGCTTTATAGTTGGTATATGTTGGATTCATCACAAGCAAAGGTTTTTCGTCTTTCCCTGCATCGCCGCACACACCGAGCAGCACGGTCCTCATTACAGCAGAGCCGCCCTCCTGAACAATGGAATAAAGCTCCGGTCTGCCTTCTTTGGGCAAAAAAGCATTTATTATCTTAATAAAAACATCATTAGCTTTTTTTGTCCCGGGTGTCTCTCCATATCTCCATATGCCGTTAATCAAATTTTCATCCTCGGGATGAAGATATCTATCAAGCAACTTCGGGTGTGTTTTTAAAGACACACTCCCTATCGCAACATTGATTGCCTCTATCGGCTGTTTTCCGCTTTTAATATCTTTTTCCACACGTTTTCCAAAAATTGTCTGAGCCATTCTAAGCCCAGAAGGCTTAACGGCATTAAAAAAATTTGAAACTTTTGAATCTTTCATATCTTTCATTATAGTTCTCCTTTAAATTCTCTCCCCCAAAAAATATAGGTTGGGATATTCTATATTCTAAAACAAAATTGTCAATATTTTTTAGAGGCAATCACACAGTCATTATCCTTTCCGAGATACAAAAAAGAAACAAACTTATTAAAGCTGTTCACATTCAACATGCCCTCATAGACCATATCATTTTCATTATTCACAACAGGTATGTAATCCGTATCTATATGGGAAATAACTTCAAAAACATCCATTCCGTTAGAATTCAGGCTTAAAACCGTAGGATTAGGAGTCATAAGCTCTTCAACCGTGGTAGAAAAACGATTGTCTTTACTGTACATAAGTCTAATGTCGCGAAAAGAAAGAATCCCTGCCATTCTACTGCCGTCCAATACGGGAAAATAGCTGGACCTGCTGCCCATTAATTCAAATATTATATCTTTTATTTTTGTAGAAAGATTCAATACGGGTATATCCGAATCAATAAAATTTGTTATATTCAAATCCAGTAATTTTTTTCTATAAGCAGTATCCGTTATATCAAACCCTTTCTGCATTATCGTTCTTGAGAAGTGAACCCTTTCCTCAAATGTATGCACAAAAAAAAGTGTTATGACAGAGGAAAGTAGTATGGGTATTGCCATCTGATAATTTTGCGTTAGTTCTATAACAATGAGGGATGATCTGAAAGGTGCACTTGATATGCCGGCTGTAACCGATGCGGTTCCTATAAGCGCAACGGACAAAGGGTCTATATTTACAAACTGACCAACTAGGCCGCCCAATGCAAAACCCAAGAAGGCACCGATAAAAATCGAGGGAGCAAAAACTCCGCCGAACATTCCGCTTGCAAAAACTACTGCCAAAGCCATTGCTTTAATTACGGACAGAATAAACGAATCTTGAAATGAATAATGCAACATAAACAGATTGCTTACCTGTTTATATCCCAAGGAAGCCGCATCAGGAAAGAGATACATAAGTACACCTACTATGATACCTCCGATAGCCGCTTTTGTGTAAAAGGAAAACTTCATATCCTCATAAACTTTAACCAGAGCATTCTGTACTGTTCCAAAAAATACAACAATAAACGAAAATGCAAGAGAAAAAAACGGCAAAAGCAGAAGGAAAATATAGCCGTAAGAAAGCTTATGAACATAAAAAGTGGGATAATTGCCCAGGAAATATCGTGATATAATGGTGGCTATGGCGGAAGAAACAGAAAGCGGAATTATAACATTAAAATTCAAACGCCCCAATATAATTTCAAGACCGAATATAACCGCTGCTATGGGTGCGTTAAATGTTGCAGCCAGGGCGCTTGAAACACCGCAAGTAACAAAAAGTGGCGTATTTGCACCCTTTGTTTTAAAAATTTTTAAAAAAAGTGTGGTAAGAGCTCCGCCGAATTTAGCTATGGGCCCTTCCCTACCCACCGGAGTCCCAAAACCTATATTCACAGCAGTTAAAATGACGCTGTATATTCCTTTTTTATAGTCTAATCGTCCCTTCTTTAAAGCTATTGATTTGGCAACAGAATCTATGGTCGGATTTGAGGTATCAACTAAAAAGCTATTAATTAATATGGAGGATATGATAAAAACAACAGGTATGGCAATAAGATAAAAATATCTTTCAGATGAAAAAAAGCTTATGCTCAACGCAAGTTTAGATGAATAATGAATGACAATCCTCACAAATATTGCGGAGAACCCGCCTATGACGCCTATCAGCATAGGCATTATAAACAGTTTGTTAATAGGTTTCATTATCCATGCCTTTTAAATCTCATAAATAGTTCCTTTACCTGCTTTTCTGTATATTCTATTCCGTTAGAATTATCTATTACAAAATCGGCGAGCTGAGCTTTTTTTTCAATCGGTATCTGTAAATTTATTCGCTTTAGAGCTTCCTTTTCGGACAATTTGTCTCTTCTCATCAGTCTTTTTATCTCTTCATACTTATTCGTATAAACAACAACCGTGTAATCAAACATATTATCAAGTTTTTTTTCAAACAAAAGCGGCACATCATAAATAACAACAGTATCTTTATCTTCTCTTTTTATTTTATCCATTATGCCGTTTCTTAACCTTTCGATTTCAGGATGCACGATGGATTCGAGTTTATTTAAAAGAAAAACGTTATTCAGAACAAGGGAACCCAATTTTTTTCTGTCTATACAATTATGTTCATCAAGTATTTTATCTGTGAACTCCTCTATTATTCTATCATAAGCCGGACTGCCTTTTTTATAAACCTCATGAGCCAATTCGTCGGCACTAATCACATAACAGCCCAACCGTTTAAATATTTTGGCTACACTGCTTTTCCCCGTTGCTATAGAACCCGTTAAACCGACTAAAACCACATCAAACTCCAAAAAGAGGGCATCTGTCGCAAAGAGGCTTGGTTCTGCAGAATTCCTTTGCATTTTTAACGATTAAAGCATGGTATTCGCAAAACACTTCAACATCCTTCCCCAAATTATCCTCAAACAATTTTTGTATACTATCATAATCAGTGTTTATTGACAAATTGTGTCTTTTTATCAATCTTTTGGTATAGGCATCAACCACGAACACAGGTCTTTTAAAAACATAAAGCAAAATCGAATCCGCCGTTTCTTTACCTATACCCTTAACATCAAGCAGCCTTCTTCTTAACTCTTTTGTGCTCAATTCTGATAATCCTTCCACGCTGCCGTTAATCACAAAGAATTTTGCTATATTTTTCAGATAAACCGATTTTTGATTAAAAAAACCGGCCGGTTTTATGCATCTACCGATTATATCCGTATCCGATTTATAAATTGCATCCAATGTGCATAAATCCAAGCTCTTTAAATTATCTATTGCTTTTTCAACATTTTTCCAAGCCGTATTTTGCGTTAAAATCGCTCCAATAACAATTTCATCTTTGCTCTGGGCAGGCCACCAATGCTGATAGGAAAACTCTTTCAGCAGTTTATCATATATCTCAATAAGCTTATGTTTCATAGATATAACTTATACTTTTTTAACGTTTTTAAAAAAATTCCAAAAGATATAAAGAACAAATTTGAAAACCAAAACCCTGCGGTTATCCTATTTTGACATAAAATAACCATTTACCTTAAACGAAATAATAAACTTAAATAAAGGTTCATTATAACGATACTAAAAAATCATTCAAAACCGCGCTAAGCATCCGCGGATTTTCGATTTGAACCATATGTCCGGCATTTTCTATTGTTATAAGATTGGCTTTTAAGGCATAAGCCGTTTCCTTAGCAAGTTCAAGAGGTGTCATAACATCGCTATCTCCTACAAAGACTGTGGAGGGAATGTTTATATCGTTTACAACTTCATAACCGTTGTAGCTGCTGCAAGCCAAGAAATCGTTAAGTATGGCTTTTTTGTTGTCAAGCATCATTTTTACGGCATCGTTTATCATATCCTCCGGTGCTGATTTTGAGAAAGACCACTTAGCAATGGTCTTGATGGTTTTTTGCAAATCTTCTTTCAATCCGTTTATGATTTTGGGGCTGACAGGCAGCTTTAAACCGCTGTCAACAACAATTAGAGCCGAAATGCTTTCGTCTTTTGCGCACTTTATACAGACAGCGCCGCCCATGGAATGTCCTATCAATATGACATCTGAGAGTCTGTTTTTTTTGATATACTCCAAAACCCAGTCGGTATATCCGTCTATGCTTGTTATAATTCCGTCAGTTTTGCCGTGCCCCGGTAAATCGGGCGTATGTATTTTGCAGTTGCCTTCCAAATATGGTTTGACATACCTCCAGATGTCTCCTTCGTTTCCCGCTCCGTGTATAAAAATAAGATTTTTCATTTATTACCCCGTTTATTCAATTGATTGATTCAATCTCTCTGTTTGGGACACTAAACAGATATCCCTGAGAGTACTCTATGCCTAAACTTCCAACTATCTTTTGTGTTTCCTCATTATCAACAAATTCCGCCACAACCTCGATATCTATTGAGTGTGCAAAGTCGGTTATGGCTTTTGCAATTTTCCGACTTTTGGAGCTTTTTGTAAGGTTTTTGATGTATTTGGCGTCAATCTTTATAAAATCTATATCCAGTTCGGATATTCTTTCAAAATTGGAGTATTCGACGCCGAAATCATCAAGAGCCAGTTTTAAACCTAAATCTTTTAACTCTTTTAGCTTCTTTATGTTATTTTTGGTTCCAGAGGATGTTATTCCTTCCAATATCTCAAGCGTTATTTTTTCTATCGGGAATTTATATTTTAGACATATTTCTTTGATGTAATCAGCAAGATGCCCCTTGTTTAAATCATCTTCCGTAATGTTTATAGATATTCCAACTTCATTGCCGAATAAGGCTATATGTTTTATGGCTTTGTCTGCCATAATTTTTGTTATCTCATAAACAAATCCGCTGCTTTGTGCAATGTTTAAGAAAAAGTACGGGGTATAAACGTTATTTTTTGTAACAAGCCTTGCAAGCGCCTCGTATTTTGCTGTTTTTTTGGTTTTATTGTTCATAATTCCCTAAAATATGGAACAATCTGTGCTTCTTTTTGATGAAAGAGTGCATCGTAGAGCAGGGAATTAAATTTGATGAAGTTTGTATCGACCTTTTGCTCTTCATATAGACAAAATTCGAGGTAGGGCGATTTCTTTGCCTCTTTTATGGCTATTGCGGCTCTGCTTAACACATCCTCTGAGTCGTTTTTGCATACACCAAAGCTAAACGACAATCTGAGCTTTACGTCATTATCATGCAGGTATATCGGCTCTTTTATGAATTTTTCTTTTATTTTTAGTATATCCTGTTTGTATTCGCTGCTTATAAACACAAACTCATCGGCGTGTATTCTATATAGCGGCTTTTTTATGACATTTTTAACCCTTTTGGCTACAATTTCGAGCACCTTATCTCCGGTTTTAAACCCGTATATGGCGTTGATTTTACTGAAATTCTTAATGTCAAACATAACGATATGTATGTTGCATTAACAACCTCTCCTCCCTACTCATAACGAGTTTGAAGGAGAGGATATAATGACGCGTTTATTTTCAGAGAGTATCTTCATGTCAGCATTGCTTTCCCAACAATATAAGCCTGAAGTTTTTCTTTTTTATGTTTTAAATCTTCCGACAAGCTGTTCAACCTTGGCAGATATACCGGCAAGCTCATCCGATGCCCTTGCAACATCATCAACAGCTTTTGCGTTTTCCTTCGTCGCTTCCGTAATATCTTTTATCTGCATGTTAATCTCTGCCACTGTTGAGGAGAGCTCTTCCGTTGCTGCTGAGGTCGAATTGATTTCATCAATAACGTTGTTAGTTTTTTCAACGACATCTTCTATATGGTTTCTGTCTTCCTGAGCTTTATCCTTTTCGGCCAGTATCATATCTCCGGCTTTTTCCGTTTTATCAACAGCCATCTTTGCATCGTTCTGTATCTTTAAAATCATATTCCTTATCTCTTCTGTGGCATGCTGTGTTTTTTCCGCCAGTTTTCTGACCTCGTCTGCCACAACGGCAAAACCTCTGCCGGCTTCTCCTGCTCTTGCAGCCTCTATTGCGGCATTTAGGGCAAGCAGGTTAGTCTGGTCTGCTATCTCATTTATAACACCTACAATCTGACCTATCTCTTTTGATGCATCTCCTACCGTATTAATCTGTTCCATTGCCTCTTTGGCAAGTCTTGCGTTTTCCTCCATCCTGCTTAATCTCGATTCTATATCATCAAGCATCCGGCGGTTGACCTCACCTACCTCCTGAGCAAGTGAATTAACATTTTCAGAAGAACGTGCAACTCCGTCAACTGCCTGCGTGGCATCGTTTATTGCATTTGCTATTTCTTCCATATTTGACGTTGTCTGCTGTGTGGTGGACGCCATAACTTTTGAAGCCGAAGAAAGATTAGCTGACTGAGAGCCGAGCTGCGCTATCGTATTTTTTATATCCTTCGTCATCATTTGTATCTTTTCCAAAAATTCATTGAACTTATCGGCCAGCTGTCCCAATTCATCCTTAGAGCCCACGGTTATGCGTTTGGTTAAATCGCCTTCTCCCGAAACAAGATTCTGCAGCTCCAACGAAAGTGTATTGATTGTGGCAAACACATATCTAAACAGAGCAAATATGAGCATCACAATGGATAAAATGGCTACAGCAAACATCACCGTATAAATAACAAAATATTTGAATGCGCTGCTAATTTTATCGGACATATCTTTTATGATACTTT
>JALTDI010000080.1 GCA_027074255.1 Desulfurellales bacterium | reverse complement strand
TTAAAGGTATATTCAAAAAACGGAAGAATGAAGATGGAAATCGCACTTGCTAAGGGTAAAAAGCTCTATGACAAAAGAAGGGATATAAAGAAAAGGGATTTGGATAGAGAAAAAGAGCGAGCTTTGAGTGAGTTTTAGAATTTAATATATTGTTGAAGAAAAGCTGCAATTATGTATTATCGCTTTTTAGTTAATAAGTAGAGGTGGTGTATGCCGAAAAGAGATGATTTGAAAAAAATTATGATAATAGGTTCAGGGCCTATTGTTATAGGTCAGGCCTGTGAATTCGATTATTCGGGGACGCAGGCATGCAAGGCGTTAAAAGACGAGGGATACGGTGTTATTTTAATAAATTCAAATCCGGCAACGATAATGACTGACCCTATGCTGGCGGATAGAACATATATTGAGCCGATAACCGTTGAATTTATGGAAAAAATTATAGAGAAGGAAAGACCCGATGCTATACTGCCTACACTCGGAGGCCAGACAGCCCTTAATGCGGCGATGGATTTGTATGAAAGCGGCGTTATCAATAAGTACGGCGTGGAAATCATAGGGGCAAATGCGGATGTCATCAAGAGGGCGGAGGACAGAGAATTGTTTAAAAAAGCTATGAACGAAATCGGTTTGAAAGTGCCGCTTTCAGGTGTTGCACATAATGCTGCCGAGGCTTATGGTGTTGCAGACAAGATAGGTTTTCCGGTTATTATAAGACCTTCCTTTACGCTTGGAGGTACAGGAGCCGGGGTCGCTTACAACAAAGAGGAATTTGAAGAGGTTGTTAAATGGGGGATAGAGCAAAGCCCTGTGAACGAGGTTTTGATTGAACAGTCCGTTATCGGGTGGAAGGAATATGAGTTTGAGGTGATGAGGGATAAAAATGACAATGTGTTTATCATCTGCTCCATAGAAAATTTTGACCCTATGGGTGTTCATACGGGTGATTCCATAACCATAGCCCCGGCTCAAACTTTGAGCGATAAAGAATATCAAATATTGAGAGATGCCTCAATTGATGTTATAAGGAAAATAGGCGTTGAAACGGGCGGGTCAAATATACAATTCGCAGTAAATCCTGAAAACGGTGAGTTTGTTGTTATAGAGATGAATCCAAGGGTATCGCGTTCAAGTGCATTGGCCTCAAAAGCTACTGGATTTCCGATAGCCAAATTCGCAGCTCTTTTGAGTGTGGGCTATACGCTTGATGAGATACCAAACGATATTACCAAAAAAACACCTGCAAGCTTCGAACCTGTTTTGGATTATGTTGTTACAAAAATTCCTCGCTTCACATTTGAGAAATTCAATACGAAAGATGAGCTTGGAACACAGATGAAAAGCGTCGGTGAGGTTATGTCCATAGGAAGAACATTCAAAGAGTCCATTCAAAAAGCTTTATGCTCGCTTGAATACGGCTGGGACGGATTTGTTGATATTAAATGTTCCGATGATGAAATTAAAGAAAGACTTATCCATCCTAATTCAAAGAGAATCCTGTATGTGGCTGAGGCGTTTAGAAGGGGTTATACGATAGATGATATTTATGATTTTACATATATAGATAGATGGTTTTTATATAACATAAAGCAGATCATAGATAAGGAAGAAGAGATTAAAAAAACTAGGATAAACGAGGATAACATTAAAGAATTAAAGGGATATGGGTTTTCAGACTCTCGTTTAGCCAAGCTGACAAACTCAACGCAAAAAAAAGTCAGAGAGTTTAGAAAAAATAAGTCGGTAGAGAATGTTTATAAGATGGTTGATACCTGCGCGGGTGAATTTGAGGCTTATACACCCTATTTCTATTCAACATACGAGGACGAAAACGAGTCTTTGAGCAGTGAAAATAAAAAAGTTGTAATTCTCGGCAGCGGTCCCAATAGGATAGGCCAAGGAATAGAGTTTGACTATACTTGTGTTCACGGTTCTTTGGAGTTGAAAAACGAGGGATATGAATCCATAATGGTCAACTGCAATCCTGAGACGGTGTCCACGGATTATGATATTTCTGATAGGCTCTATTTTGAACCTTTGAATTATGAAAATGTTATGAATATAGTGGATAATGAAAATCCTTATGGCGTAATAGTCCAATTCGGAGGTCAAACGCCGCTTAAACTTTCTATGGCATTAAAAGAAGCAGGTGTTAATATTTTGGGAACAAACCCCCAAAGCATAGATATTGCAGAAGATAGAGAACTTTTCAGGGATTTGATAAACGATCTAAACCTTTTGCAGCCGAAAAGCGGTATCGCAAAATCAAAACAGGAAGCCATAGACGTCGCTCACAGCATAGGTTACCCCGTTTTGGTCAGGCCGTCCTATGTTTTAGGGGGAAGAGCCATGATGATTATTTATAATGAAGAACACTTAAACGAGTATGTTGCAGAAGCTGTGGATGTTTCGGGAGACCGTCCGCTGCTTGTGGATAAATTTTTAGAAGATGCCATAGAGATTGATGTGGATGCGGTGAGTGACGGTGAGGAAACGGTTGTTGCCGCGGTTATGGAACATATAGAGGCCGCAGGTATTCACTCCGGTGATTCTGCTTGTTCCATACCGCCGAGAACCCTGAAAAAAGATATCGTTAATGAAATAAAAAGGCAGACAAGGCTTATGGCAAAGGCTCTCAATGTCGTAGGTTTGATAAATATACAGTTTGCCGTAAAAAACGATATGGTTTATATACTGGAAGTCAATCCGAGAGCTTCAAGAACGGTTCCTTTTGTGAGTAAAGCAACAGGTGTTCACTGGGCTAAGGTGGCAACACAGGTGATTATGGGCAAAAAACTTAAAAGCATGGGTATAAAAGACGTTGAGCATAGTTATTATGCGGTAAAGGAATCCGTGTTTCCTTTTGTTAAATTTCCCAATGTTGACATAACCCTTGGGCCTGAAATGAAATCAACCGGGGAGGTAATGGGTATTGCCGATGATTTCCCAACAGCATATTATAAAGCATTGCTGTCTGCTGGTATGAGACTGCCCGAAAGCGGCAATATTTTTTTATCCCTATCTGATAAAGATAAAACTTACGGCATATTTATAGCGTCAAAATTAACCGAATTGGGTTTTAAGGTTTATTGTACTAAGGGAAGCTATGAATATTTAAAGAAAGAGGGAGTAGATGTTGAGTATGTAAAGAAAATAAGCGAGGGAAGGCCGAATATTCTTGACAAAATGAAGAATGGTAATATACAGTTTCTTATAAATACACCGTCGGGTAAACGTTCAAGGACGGACTCTTTTTATATTAGAAGAACAGCTTTAACGATGAATATTCCCTACTGCACCACAATTCCCGGTGCCATTGCCGCTACAAGGGCAATTGAAGCTAAGATTGAGGGTAAAACAATAGATGTTAAGTCGATGCAGGAGTACTATAACGAGAGAGGTTAATTATGGCTGAAAAAGTATTAATGACACCGCAGGGATACGAAAAACTTATTAGAGAAATGGAAGATTTGCAGAAAAATCAGCGTCCTTATATCATTAAAGAGATTGAGGAAGCGAGGGCGAAGGGCGATTTGAGTGAGAACGCCGAATATCATGCGGCAAAAGAAAAACATGCTTT
>JALTDI010000079.1 GCA_027074255.1 Desulfurellales bacterium | reverse complement strand
TTGCTTTTTTTGATATTCCATATTTATCGCCTTCAAACAACAAAAATAAGAATTTTATCGTCAATCATTATTATTTTCCTTCGGTTTCTTTTTAAGCAGTTTATCTTCAAGCCAGTTGAGAATTCTCTCGTTTGATATCATCATTGCTCCCATCTGACAATGGTCAGCAGCACCCTCTGTTTCTGTAAAAAGCATATATGTTTTGGAGCATTTTAAAGCACTATACAATTGCTTTGCCTGATCGGGCATATCCTTGTCACCTTCGGAATCAACGACCAAAACAGGGCATTTTATTTTGGCTGCATAGGCTCTCATATTGTAGGGTTTAAGTTTTAAAAGAAAAGCGGTCGGAGACTTTGCACCGAAGGTAAACATACCGTTTCCAAAAAACCAGCCGACATCTACATTTTTGTTCATTATTTTCATAATTTCCTTATTAAACCCTGCCGATGCTTTTTTATTTTTGAGAATTTCTTTCATGTTTGACGGACAGTGTTTAAGAGCGTTGGCGTAAAAATCATACACCCCGCCATCTGCAACGCAAACCTTGATTCGATGTTCAAAGGCAACGGCTCGCGGAGCCAAGTATCCTCCGAAGCTAAAACCAATGAGAGCAATTCTCTTTTGGTCAACTTCGGGAAGTTTCAAAGCGTAATTCACAACAGGCGTTACAACGTTTTCCCAATCCGGTCTAAACGGAATTTTCTGCACACGTATCATTTCGCCCTGCCCGGGTCCTTCAAACAAAAGACAGTTAAAACCACGCTCAACCGCAAGACGACCAATTTCAAAATAAAGCTCCTCCGCCGTGCCGTCGAATCCGCTGTGGATGATTAATAATGGTCTCTTCTTGCCGGAGTTATCTACAAGACACAAATAAGCAGGCAGTGTTGTTTTTTTAAAAGGAATTCGAATAAATTTTATCGGGCTTTTGGATAGTTTGGCCGCTTTTTGGAAGCATTCGCGACTTTTACGCCATGTTTTCACTATCCGAGGGTCTTTGGGGTTTGTGTGAAGGAAAAATTCAGCCGTCCTATAATAATTTGAAGCGCGAAAATACACCTCTCTTGCACTTTGCTTATGCCCTTTGGATAAAAATCTTTCAGCCGTTTTTTCAAGGTGTCTTGCTGTTTTATACCATTGCCTATACCAGCTTTCGTTATTCCCATCCTTTATGCGATAAGCCGTGCTTAGACACTCCCCTATATCAGCACCCCCCGTGCTGCTGTAGCCCATAGTTCTTAGTAGTTGAAAGGAATACTGAGGGTCTTTAACAACCAAGCCTCTTGCTTCGACATAAGCATTGAATAAAAAGGTGCTAACGATTAAAAGAAAAACAATCACAACAAATCTCTTCCCATTTGCAATTTTGACTTTCATCTACTTTCTCCAAAAGTAATTTCATTTATATATATTTTAACTTTACACACCGCATACCAATACAATCTCCAAAAACCATCAACAACCACAAATCAAAACTTGAAAAATAAAGCTCTTATAATCACATAGAAATGCTCATCAGGCATTAACCTTATTATTTAGTAGTATTCAAGTGCTTTTTGCCCTTTTTTATAACAACCTCCCATTAATTACCGTGAGTTTTTTCAATATTTAGCTTTAACCTAACCTATTTTTATTTCCTAAATTTCCTAACTTGTTTAAGAATATTTTAACACTTACTTTTTATTATATATAACTTACATATTAAAATATATTTGTCAAATTTTTTTACAGAGGTTAAGAATAGTTATTCAAATACAGCATCAGTAAAGATTCTGCTGTAATCATTTGTTGTGTCGGTTAAAATCAACTCATTTCATCAATACGGTGCATATAGATTTTCGCCTGAAAAGTGAAAACGAGTTGTGTCTTTCTTGTTGTCCAATCTTCATAAGAAAGCTCAAAAAATATAGCAATCATGAAAAGAAAAATTACATACCCAAAGCATAAATTTATTTTTCTATCTTTATGCCCAAACTCTCAAACAGCTCCAATTTTTCACTGTCCATTTCAAGAGGATGAAAAATTATCATATCAACATTCTGCTTGATAAGCCATGCAATCAGTCTTATGGAATGCCCCCTGCCCTGCTCGAAATAGGGATTTTCATATTTATATAAGCTTAGCGTATTGCCTTTTTCATCTTTTTCTTCCACCTCAACAAAAGCCACATCTCTCAGCCTTTGCGCTATTTCGCCTTCTTGCGCCAAAAACCTGGCGATTTTCAAATTTTTTTTCTTTGCAGGCTCATAATGAATGGTGACTATTTCAAGATGGTCTATTGATTCTTTTAACTTACGCTCTATTTCTTCGATTATGTCGTGTGCCGTTTCCATTCCCTTTGCCCTGATCTGTAAAACAATATCCGCTATAAATATACTGCCGGCCTTTCTTATGAAAAGCGTTTCTATGTTGTCAATTTCCGGATGAGATTTTATTATAATTTCCGCCTTTTTGAGTATGGAAGTATCAACCGAAGCATCAAGCAAGGTTAAAAATGCATCTTTAATAATGTTGTATGCTTCCTTTAAAATAACCAAAACTATTATGATAACGGCTATTTTCTGAGCATAGGGTATTCCGTAATAACTCAAAATAATACCCAAAATTGCTACAACAGTTGTGCCAACATCCGATATCCAATTCAATAAATCGGTGTTGACACCCGGTGAATTGAGTTTTTTTGACGATTTCATCTCAAAATAGGCAAATGTTATCTGCAAAATCAGAACAGCAAAAAGAAAAGCCGTGCCTATAAATATGTGGTTTACTCTTGTTTGATTGTGGTTTAATACAACACCTTTAATAATTTCATATCCCGCATAAATAATGGTTAATCCGCCGGCGAATGCGGCAAAATCTTCCAACTTGTGCATACCGAATGGGAATCTCTTGGATTTTTTCCCGGCGAGTTTAATGGAAGCATAAATCAGTAGCGCACCGACAACATCCGAGAGGCTGTGTATACCGTCTGCAACAATAACGCTAGTATTTGTAAAAACACCTACAATCAGCTTTCCAACAGCCATAATAAGGTTTAAAAACGTTGATGCCAAAAGCCAGCGCTCTTTCTCAGACTGATTAACCAACCAAAAACTCCTCATTTTTAAAGATTTTTTATCATACTTTTCTATTCTTGTCCAAATATAGACTCAAAAACCGAATTTATATAAGATAGACTTGACTATCTCAACATATCATAGTATTTTTTCACTATGAAAAGATATGCTTTTTTACTCGCTATCGCACTTATCCTGTTTTTATCTTCATGCGTTGAGACAAGGCCGTTTAGGGTCGGAGGCGATATAGACAACAAAAACCAGATAGCATACATGGATAACCTCGAACCCACAATTACGTCAATAGCAAAATCCATCTGCGCAGACAATTTAACAAATATCGCCATTGGGGATTTTATAGATACTTTAAATAACGAAGTGGATAAAAACGGCCAATATCTTTCCTTTGATTTGCAGAATAAAATGCTTAAAATATGCAAAACACGCATTACGAGCGTGAATAATGCTGAATGGATAACAAAAAGAAACAATAAATTTATAATAAAACCTCAGCCCGGATTTGATTATTTTATTTTGGGAACCTACGGATACACGGTTAAAGGGTATGATATGTTCGTACGGGTAATTAATTTAAAGACGGACAAAACAACGGTTTTATTCGCCAAGAAAATTTGCAACAAAAAAATAGAGTTTGATTTGGACAGACTCCATATTCCGCATGAGGTCGTTATAGAGCCGTTATGGTAAAAAATATAATAAGAGTCCTGTTTATTACGTTTTCGTTTATAGCGGTATCATGTTCGTTTGTCACAAATTCAGAGGCAAGTTTTCAAAGAAACACTTTCACCATCGTAAGCAAAAATGCTCCCATTAGACGTCATAAAAAAGCCGTGATACCCACAATAATCCTCGGAATACTTACGCTGATTTTGACAATTTCAGTCTTGTACGTCCGCATAAAAGTGACAAAAGAAATGAAAAAAAGGCGTCAAAAACACGATAATTTTAAACTGAAAGGATAACTTCCATGAAAAAAGAGCAAGATTATACGAGCGATATATTTTTAAACAATGCACTGGCGAGGCTTAGAGAAAATTATTTCAAAAAAAGGAAAAAGGTCGAAGAGCTATTTGATTTAGAGGAATTAAAGAAAAAAACCAAAGCTATAAAAGAAGAATCCGTAGAAAATATGGAAACAAATTTAAACAGCCTCATTGCACTGTTAGGCAAAAGGAATATAAACGTCTATTTATCAAAAGATAAAACAGAGGCTCAAAACTTGATATTGAGCATATTAAAAAACATCAAAGCCAAAAAAATAGTAAAATCCAAATCCCTAACAACGGAAGAGATAGAATTAAATTCTTTTTTGGAAAACCATAAATATGAGGTTACCGAGACAGATTTAGGCGAATGGCTCGTACAGATAAATCACGAACCGCCGACGCATATGACGGCTCCGGCAATACATATGCCAAAAGAAAAAATACGCGAATTGCTCAATAAGACATTCAACGAAGACATACCGCTTGATGTAAAAAAGATGGTGGATTTTTCAAAAGATAAAATAAGGCAGCATTTTTGGGATGCTGACTGCGGTATAATAGGTTCAAATGTTATATCCTTGGAAAGCGGCTCATTTTTCATAGTGAGCAACGAAGGAAATGTCCAGAATGTCATAAGACAAAAGAACGTTATATGCGTCGTTGGTATAGATAAAATAGTCAAAAAGGATAAAGATGCCTTTACAATTCTCGAACTTTTGCCGAAAGCCTCAACGGGACAGATAACAACAAGCTACATAGATATTCTTCAAAAGCCGTTTGGCAACTTTCACGTCGTCTTTGTTGACAACGGAAGAAGCACTATTAAAAACAACGGTCTTTTTAAGGAAATCCTAAATTGTATTAGATGCGGGGCATGTCAGAATGCCTGTCCTGTTTATACAACCGTTGGGGGCGGTTTTTTCAGAGGCAAAACATATGCAGGCCCTATCGGCATACTGCTGTCTCATCTGATAAACGATACGCCAAATATAAGGGAATACGCCAATCTCTGCATAGGGTGTATGGCATGCGACGAGATATGCTCATCCAAAATCAACCTTCAAGAAATAATTCTTTCCATTAAAGCGGATAACACGGTGACAACACCGGGAATTAAGGGCATTATAATCAAACACCTTGAAAATCATTATGAACTTTTAAGAATAGGAGCCTATTTCAGCCATTTTCTATTTGCAAAAAGCCTAAACACAGGCATTGAAAAAATAGACAAATCGCTCGGCCTTGACTATCGTCCTTTGCCCGGCATTAAAAGCTCCTTTGACATAATTAAGACAAAACCCTCCGCAATCTGCCTGTTTGCAGGATGCTCAACAAATTTCATATATCCGGATTTGGGGTATGATACAATATCCGTAGCAAAGAAACTGGGAATAGCGCTCAACGTTATAAAACAAAAAGCCTGCTGCGGTGCACCTGCATGGTATAACGGAGAAAGAAAATCGGCTATAAAGGCAGCTGAAATCAACA
This sequence comes from Desulfurellales bacterium, assembly GCA_027074255.1. Taxonomy (GTDB): domain Bacteria; phylum Campylobacterota_A; class Desulfurellia; order Desulfurellales; family Hippeaceae; genus S144-51. The sequence continues at coordinate 5,890 of JALTDI010000079.1, read as the reverse complement.
TAGATTATCTTTTAAGCCTCAATTGCGAAAAGATACTGTTTATAGACCCCCACTGCGCCCATATGGTAAAAAGGGACTACACTCTTATAACAAACGACGACAAATCAAAGGAACTATCCCAAAAAGTTGTATGCGCAGGCGCATTTTTTATAGATATGATAAAAGATAAAGGCACACAAACAAAAAGATTGGGTTCATTATTAGGATATCACCATCCCTGCCACCTGAAACGCGGGCTTGGCTATTCTGATGAAATTCACGATTTTATAAAAACCAACGAGCCGAATTTTATCGAGATAGAAGATGCGGACAGATGCTGCGGATTCGCGGGGAGTTATTCTATAATGCACCCGCACATATCAAAAAAATTGCTTGATGAAAAAACTAACTCGATAAAGAAAGCTAATTTACAGTCCCTCATAACCGCCTGCCCGGGCTGTATGATGCAGATTGGCGGTGGATTAAAAATAGCCCGTATGAACATAGAATTATTGCATTTTGTAAGCTATTTGGATAGAATATTATAAATTTAGGAGGTTTTTAATGGAATTCGAGTATAAAAACAACGAATTATATGTAGAGGACGTTAGAGTTAATGATATTGCAGAAAGTGTCGGCACACCCGTATATATCTACTCTAAAAAACATTTTATGGAACAATTTAATAAATTCGACAAAGCATTTTCCAGGAAACACTGTATATCGTTTGCAATCAAAGCAAACAGCAACCTTAATGTTATAAAAACATTTGCCGAACTTGGAAGCGGAGCAGATATCGTATCCAAAGGCGAACTTTTTAGAGCATTAAAGGCCGGTATAGAACCGTCAAAAATGGTTTTCAGCGGCGTTGCAAAGACGAAGGACGAAATTAAATACGCACTTGAAAACGATATTATGATGATCAATCTGGAATCCGTCGACGAGCTGTATGCCGTCAATGATACCGCAAAAGAAATGAACAAGAAAGCGCGTATCGCATTCAGAATAAACCCTGACGTTGACCCCAAAACCCATCCGTATATTTCAACCGGTTTGAAAAAAAATAAATTCGGCATACCGTATGACGAAGCAGTTGAATCATACATAAAAGCTCGGAATTTAGATAACATAGAAATCTACGGTGTTCAATTTCATATAGGCAGCCAGCTGCTCGATTCTACACCTATATATGATGCATCCGTAAAAATAGCACAATTAATCAGAGAGTTAAAAAAAGAAAACATTGAGATAAAAGCCATTGATGTCGGAGGCGGATTGGGTGTAGTGTATAATAAAGAAACAGACGCTCCGCCTTCGGTTGAAATATACGCAAATCAAATAGAAAAAGCGTTTAAGGAGTTTCCTGACGCGCTGCTTGTGTGTGAACCGGGAAGATTCCTTGTGGGTAACGGAGGAATATTGGTCACTCAGGTTGTCTATCATAAGACAAATATAAACAAAAACTTTATTATTGTCGATGCAGGAATGAATGATTTGATAAGACCCTCCCTCTACGGTGCATATCAGGAAATACAACCCATAAAATACAAGAAAGGCAATAAAATAGTATGCGACATTGTAGGGCCAATATGCGAAACAAGTGATTCTTTTGCAAGGGATTATGAAATAGAAAATCCAAAAAACGGGGAATATCTGGCGGTATTCAGCAGCGGTGCATATGGGTTTACAATGTCAAGCAACTACAACTCAAAAACAAGACCCGCCGAGGTTATGGTCGAAAAAGACAGATATAAAATAATAAGGCAAAGAGAAAACCTTGAGGATTTGATAAAGGGTGAAATATTATGAAGAAGATACCGTTTTTCAAAATGAACGGCAGCGGGAACGATTTTATCATTATTAACAACAGAGATGGAGTTGTTGAGGAAAACATAGATTTATCCGTTACCGATTTTGTTGTCAGGGTTTGTAAAAGGGCGCTGTCTATCGGAGCTGACGGTTTGATATTGATAGAAAAGGATGACGAATGCAACTTTAGATGGAGATTTTTCAATAATGACGGAACTGAGGTCGAGATGTGCGGAAACGGCTCTCGATGTGCTGCAAGATTCGCCTACCTAAACAATCTGGCTCCCATTAATATGAAATTCAGAACGATAGCGGGTATCATCGAAGCAAAAATCACCGGAATTAAAACAGTTAAGGTTCAGCTTACACCGCCCAAGGATTTCAGAGAAAAAATAGAACTCGACGGCATAGATATGGAAGCTTCATTTATCAATACCGGTGTTCCGCATGTTGTATATATTGTTGACAACCTTGATAACATAAACATAAAGGAAATAGGTTCAAAAACAAGATATCATAGCTACTTTGCACCCGATGGTACGAATGCAAACTTCTGTAAAATAATGAACAGAAACAATATCAGAATCAGAACTTATGAAAGAGGCGTGGAGGGCGAAACATTGGCCTGCGGCACGGGAGCTACGGCATCGGCGCTGATAGCCATGATGAAGGGTTTTGTTGATTCTCCTGTAAATGTACACACACAAAGCGGAAACATACTAAAAATATACGTTGAAGCAAATCTGGGCAATATAGAAAATGTTTTCTTGGAAGGGGACGCTACGCTAACATATATTGGAACAATGACCGAAGAAGCTTGGAATTATTAATTTAGGGGGAGTGATATGTTCGAATTAAAAGGAGCAATGGTAGCCATTGTTACACCTTTTACAGATGGCAAAATAGACGAGGAAACGTTTAGAAAACTCATAAGAAGGCAGATAGAAAACGGTATAGACGGTATAGTCCCGTGCGGCACAACCGGAGAAGCTGCAACTATGGATTCAAACGAATACGAAAAGGTCGTGGGAATAACTGTTGAAGAATGCAAAGGAAAGGTTCCTGTCTTGGCGGGAGCCGGCACAAACAACACAAAAAAAGTTATAGAACTGGCAAAGAAAGCTCAGAACCTCGGTGCTGATGCAATACTGTCTGTTGCACCTTATTACAACAAACCTACACAGGAGGGTTTGTATCAGCATTACAAAGCCATAGCGGACAATATTGAGATAGGCTTGGTTTTATACAATGTGCCCGGAAGAACAAGCGTAAATATACTTCCGCAGACAGCTATAAGGCTTTCTGAAATAGATAACATAGTGGGCATAAAGGAAGCCAGCGGCTCTCTTAATCAGGTATCAACCATAATAGAAGGCAAAGCGGATAACTTTAATGTTATTTCTGGTGATGATTTTCTTACCCTTCCCATGATGTCAATAGGAGCATCCGGCATAATATCCGTGACTGCCAACGTAACGCCTGATTTGGTTGCAGAGCAGTACGATGCTATCGTTGAGAAAAACTTTGCAAAAGCTATGGAGCTGCATCATAAGCTGTTTAAACTGCACGAAGCTATGTTTTATGAGACGAATCCGATTCCTGTTAAGACCTCTTTATACCTTATGGGGCTGATAAAGGAAGAATTTAGACTGCCTCTTTGTAAAATGAGCGACAATAACAAAGATAAATTGAAAAAATCCTTAAAAGAAATGAACATTTTATAAAATTTTTATGACTGGGAGATATGTATGATAAGAACAATAGTTAGCGGTGCCTGCGGTAAGATGGGCAGAAGAATATGTACATTGATGGAAAATGACAATGAATTGGAATTGGTTGGAGCAATAGAAGCCAAAGACTCCGAAAATATTGGCAATGATATAGGAATCGTCTGTGGAATAGGAGAAAAAAATATAGCCGTAAAACCTGATTTAAAGGATGTCATAGAAGAAGGTGAAGTTTTAATAGATTTTTCCACGCCAAAATCCACGCTGTATAACGTAAGAATTGTAGCAGAAAATAAAAAAGCTGCGGTCATAGGGACGACCGGATTTTCAGATACTGAGCTCGAAGAGATTAAAAAGTTATCTGTAAGAATACCCATTATGCTTGCACCCAATATGAGCCTCGGTGTAAATATTCTCTTTAAACTCGTAAAAGACGTGACAAAAATTCTCGGCGACGATTACGATATAGAGATAGTTGAAATGCATCATAGATTCAAAAAAGACGCACCGAGCGGAACTGCTCTGAAACTTGCGGAGTATGCAGCGGAAGGACTTGATGAGAATTTAGAGAATATCGCTGTTTACGGCAGGCACGGCTTGGTAGGGGAAAGAAAAAAGAAAGAAATAGGAATTATGAGCCTCCGCGGCGGAGATGTAGTCGGTGACCATACGGTTGTTTTTGCAGGGCTCGGAGAAAGGCTTGAATTAACACACAAAGCAGCCTCACGGGACACATTTGCCCTCGGCGCATTGAAAGCGGCAAAATGGGTTATTGATAAGGTACCAGGATTTTATAGTATGCAGAATGTTTTGAATATAAAATGAAACTCAAAGAACACTGCGGCATAGTAGGAATCTACAACAAGCAAGAGGCTGCAAACTATGCTTATCTCGGTCTCCACGCCCTTCAGCATAGAGGTCAGGAGGCAGCCGGCATAGTATCAACCGAAAATAACCAGTTTTTTGAGCATAAAGGATACGGATTGGTTAATGATGTATTCACTGAAAATTCCATATCATCCCTGAGAGGCAAAATAGCCATAGGCCACAACCGCTATTCTACTTTCGGGGATGATTCCATAGCAAACATACAGCCGCTTTTTGCTCACTTCGATATGGGTCAGATAGCAATAGCACACAACGGAAACATCATTAATGCTCAAAGTATCAAAAAGAAGCTGGTTGATGAGGGAGCAATATTCAATTCCAATTCCGATACTGAAGTTATCATACATCTCATAGCAAAAAGCCAAAAAGAAACATTCTTCGAAAGATTGAAGGATGCACTTAATGTATTAAAAGGAGCTTTTTCATTAATTATTATGAGAGAAAACGAGATATACGCCATCAGGGATCCATGGGGATTCAGACCGCTTTCTATGGGCAAACTTGACGATGCGACGGTTTTTGCAAGTGAAACATGTGCGTTTGACTTGATAGGAGCCGAATTTATGAAAGACATAGCCCCTGGTGAAGTAGTCGTTGCCGGAAACGACGGCGTTAAACACTTCAACGATATTTTTGACAAGATAGACGAAAAAAAATGTGTATTTGAGTATATATACTTCGCCAGGCCAGACTCATATCTTTGGGGGAAAAGCATATACTCATTAAGGAAAAAACTCGGAGAAACTCTGGCGGAAGAATCACCGGTCGATGCTGACATTGTTATACCGACGCCTGACTCCGGCGTCCCTGCGGCGTTGGGGTATTCCCAAAAATCGGGTATTCCGTTTGACTTCGGACTGATAAGAAACCACTATGTCGGAAGAACTTTTATCGAACCGGCACAATCCATAAGACATTTTGGTGTTCGCTTAAAATTAAACCCTGCAAGAGACGTTTTAAAAGGTAAAAGAGTCATAGTTGTCGACGATTCGATAGTAAGGGGCACAACAAGCAAAAGAATAGTAAAAATGCTGAAAAGTTCGGGAGCAAAAGAGGTGCATCTGAGAATTTCCTCACCACCCGTGATTTCTCCGTGTTTTTACGGAATAGACACACCTACAAAAAGGGAACTTATAGCATCTTCACATGCCAAAGAAGAAATAAAAAAATATACAACGGCTGACTCCTTGGAATATCTATCGTTAAAGGGACTGCAGAAAGTGGTGGGTAATTCTCACTATTGTTTTGCCTGCTTTAACGGAAACTACCCCGTAGAATTTGATAAATAATGCATTTTTTGGATGAGAATTCTTTAGAGACATTAAAACAATTCCCAGTGCCTTCATATTTTCATATTACCCTATCAGGAGATGCTGTCAAAATCAACAAAACAGCAGACAAAAAGATATTCGGTGATATGCTTGTTTTTGCAGATGATATAAATTATGCCTTTGAATTTGTCATGCAGCACAAAGAAACAATAGACT
>JALTDI010000078.1 GCA_027074255.1 Desulfurellales bacterium | reverse complement strand
TAAGTTTCATAATTTCGTTTGTTCCTGTCCAAATCATTATCAGCCGTGTATCTCTCAGCAGCCTTTCAATAGGATAAATATCGGTATATCCTATGCCGCCCATAATCTGCATGGAATTATTTACCACCCTCCATGCCATATCAGTAGCGTAGGATTTGCTTTCTGAAACAAGCCTCCTTAATTTTGAAGGATTTTCTTTTTTATCGATTGCCATAGCCGTTTCATAAACCAGCGCTCTTGCGGCATCGAGCTCAATTGAACTATCCGCCACTTTAAACGAAACCGCCTGATAGCTTTTTATAGGTCTGTCAAAGGATTTTCTTTTGGCTGAATACTCCGCAGCAACATTCAAAGCGGCTTTTGCCATGCCGAGAGCTCCGGCTGCCGATGTCATTCTTTCCGGAATCATCATCTGATAGAAAACATCAGCGCCGCGATTTATACCTTTTTCTCCTCCTAAAACATTTTCGATCGGCACCTTGACATTATTAAAGGATATACGAGCCGTACCGCCTCCCCTTGTACCCATCAAACCGTAGATATGCTTAACTTCAAGATTGTCATCCCTTTTAACAAGAAAAGCCGTCATAGAATCATGGGGTTTGGCATTAGGGTCTGTTTTAGCATAAACAAGAAAATAATCTGCTCCCTCTCCCCCTACTATAAATCTCTTTTGGCCTTTTAATATAAAGTAATCGCCTTCCCTTCTTGCCGATGTAGCGGCTCCGAAAAAATCAGAACCGCCTCTTGGTTCTGTCAGCCCTTCTGCTGTTGCAATTCTGGCTTGAATAGTGGGCTTTAGAAATTTTTCTTTTTGCTGTTTTGTTCCGAATACATTTATCGCCTCACCTACTATTGAAACCAGTGAATAAAGACAAGCCAAAGCGGTTCCCAGCATGCCTATCTCTTCTATGGCAGCAACCTCCGATGACCATCCCAAACCTTTACCTCCGTATTCTTTTGGAAATCTCAACCCCAACAATCCGTAATCAGCAGCTGTTTTTAAAAACTCTTTCGGATAGTTTATTTTTTCCGCATCCATATCAAGAAGAAGAGACGTTGGTATACTTTTTACAAAATTTACAGTTATATCTTTTATATTTCTTTCATCTTTTCCTAACAAAACATCGCTAATCATAAAGCTACTCCTTATGTTGGGCTGATGCGCTCGTATCACTGCACGTATAGCACGTACCCTCATCTGAATATAAACACTCTATAATATCCCTGTATTTTTTATAAATTACCCTTCTTTTCATCTTCAAAGTTGATGTTAGTTCTCCGCCCTCAATAGAAAAATCCTGCGGCAAGACGGCAAATTTTTTAATTTTTTCTACATTTGCAAGGTTTTTGTTTACCTTTTCCACCTCTTTTTCTATGAGTTTGAGAACCTTCTCGTTCTTGGATAAATCGGAAACATCAAGGTACCTTAATCTGTTTTCTTTTGCATAATCTATGATTCTTTCCATATTCAATGTTACAAGAGCCACAATGTAGGGTTTCTTATCTCCATACAAACAGGCGCTTGATATGTATTTAGAGAATTTTAACGCATTCTCTATGGATTGAGGTGCAACGTTTTTACCTCCCGCTGTGATAATAATCTCTTTTTTTCTGTCTGTGATATAGATAAATCCCTCTTCGTCAATCCTGCCTATATCGCCTGTTTTAAACCACCCGTCTTCTGTAAAGGCCTCTTTTGTTTCTTTGGGCATCTTATAGTATCCCTTGGCAACCTGCGGGCCTCTGAATATTAACTCGCCGTCATCTGCGACCTTTATTTCTGTTTCATCAAGCAGGGTTCCGACAGAACCGAATTTAAACTCTTTGGGTGAATTAACACACAAAACAGGCGATGTTTCTGTTAAGCCGTATCCTTCCAAAACTTTAAGACCACAGGACCAATAGAATATATTCAAATCCTTGTCCAAAGGTGCACCGCCGGATACAAAGAACTTTAATCTTTCAAGCCCCATACTCCTTCTGAGCTTTTCTAAAACGAGCTTTTCAGCTATTTTATATCTTAAAATAGATGGTTCTTCTTTCTCCATATATTTCTTTTTTACATAGTTTTTTCCTACATCCAAAGACCAGTGTATCAAGGCTTTCTTCGTATCAGACATATGATGCGTAACATCCATAACCCTTGCGTATATCTTTTCAAGAAGCCTCGGAACAGTAACCATGATTGTTGGCTTTATCTCCTTCATATTATCAGCTATTGTTTCTATACTTTCTGCAAAAGCAATCTTGGAGCCGGCATAAAGCGGTAAATAACAGCTATCCGTTTTGCCCAGCACATGACTAAACGGCAAAAAAGTCAAAAAAATATCATCTTTATCCACCATACCTTCGGTTTTTTTCATAGTGTAATAGAGGTTTGATATTATGTTCTTATGCGTTAATAAAACACCTTTGGGTTTTCCAGTCGTGCCGGAGGTATAAAGAATTGTGTATATTTCATCAATATCTATTTTTTTTATCGAATCCTCAATGCTGTTTTTCTCATCTTCCGACAAGGGTTCTGAAATTTCAGATAGCTGATACAGCGTATAAACCGGCAATCTCGGATCTCCCAGAAATCTATCGTGTGAAATAACAAATTCTATGTTTATACTATCTACAACATCAACGAGTTTCTGATATTGAGCTTTTGTGGACACAAAAACCACTTTTGTTTCCGAATGATTTAATATATAGGCTATCTGCTCGGGTGAATCGGTGTGATAAATGGGAATCTCAACACATCCGATGTTCAATAAACCGAAATCCGCTAAAATCCACATAGGGCGTGTCTCGGACAGTACAGCTATTTTGTCGCCTTTTTTTATTCCCATTTTCTTTAATCCGCGGGATACCTGGAGTCCTCTGTAATAAATGTCGTTATATGTCAGTGCAACATATTTACCGTCTTTTTTGTATAAAACAGCCACCTCTTCTGCATATTCATAAGCTTTTTTCATAAGCATATCAGGTATGGAATGAAAAGGAAGATTATCATTACCCTTCACGATACACCCCCTCAACTATTTAATTTTTATAATATACCATTTAACGTAAATGTCAAGTATTTCTTGACATTCCAAATCACCAATATTAGGCATTAAAGAACTCTTTAAAACAAAAAAATGTAATTTCACTAACTATTCCTATCATATATTAAACATTTTCTTAAATTATTCAAGGTTATTTCACCCATAGACAAAAATAAGCCTAAAAAAACAGGGTTTTTATTTTCTTTTTCTATCAAAAACAAAAATACAGCTGATTCGGGATAAGACGATTTTGATTTCTGCATTTTTTTTACGAAGCTTATATTGTTATCTAATAAGCCTTAGCTCAAACTATTTTATTTATTTATTCGAAATACAGAAATCATTATTGTTCTTAAAATACACTTAAAGAAACATGAAATGACTTGACTTTTACGTAAATAAGTTTATGATAAATCGAGAAATAAAAAATTTAACCGGGAGGGACTTAAATGAAGATTCTTGTATGCGTAAAACAGGTTCCTGACATGGAATCGAAATTTAAGATTGATTCAAGCTCAAAGTGGTACGATCAAAGCGATTTGGTTTACAAAATCAATGAATACGATGAGTA
>JALTDI010000077.1 GCA_027074255.1 Desulfurellales bacterium | reverse complement strand
CTCAAGTTGTCATAAAAATCTTTGGAAATAAAGCCTTTTTTGAATAAAATTCTGTTACTGTAAAAATTTGTTCTTTTGTATTGCAGAGTGTTTTCTGCTTCTATTAGTTTGCTTTTTAAGTCTGTTATATTTGTGTCCCTTTGATAGATTAATTGTTTTAAGGAGCTGATTTTTGCCATCATAGAACTTTTTGTCTGAGCAATCTGCTGCTCTATATCATTGTGCTGTATAACCGCTATGAGATCTCCTTTTTTAACATAATTCCCAATACTCACGTTCAGCTTTTCAACTGTGCCCGATAATCTGGAACCGACATTGATTAAAGCACCGGTTTTTGGAACTATCATTGCCGAGGCCATTACCTCATTGGATATTGAACCTGCCTCAGGCATAATAATTTTATAAGTTTGATGTTTTTTACGAGAGGCCGAAACGCCTGCAATAATGGCGACAACCACTATAAATAGAATAATCCACAAAAGCTTTTTCTTAAACATTAGCTGCAAATTTATATCACAAGGCGGTATAAAAGTAAAATGATATAAAAATGTGAAAGGAAACAAATAACCGTTCAAATCAATCTGCCGAAAGAGGGGTTTAAAGTGCCCCATTCAGTTGACTTTTACAAATAGAAAATATTGTCCTGGCAGGCGGAGGAGATATGGTTGACACTATAATATATTTTACTAATATAGTTTTTTAGAATGATTCTCGCAAAGGGCGAATAGGAATGTTTGTAAAATCTCTTATTATTGATTACGGCTTAGCCCCATTTACACTTTATGGCATTTAAGCGGATATTTTGCAAACCCGCTGGATTGATAGAGCGAAGAATGGATAAATACAACGTAATGAAAAAATAAAGGATGCAGCAATAAGATTATTAGTTTATGCTAACGGATAGTATGCTGCATAAATTGAAGTACAACCTTGCAGCATTGGAGGTTCTATGCCTGGTATCGTAGCAATGGACTGCTATATACCGTTCTACAAAATAAATAAAAAGGCGATATTCGATGCTTGGAGCTGGTTTGATGCATCAAAAGTCAGGAATTCCGAAGGGGAACTTGCATTTGCAAACTATGATGAAGACAGCATAACAATGAGCGTCGGAGCAGCCTCTGAGTGTTTTAAATATATCAGCAGCAAAACCATCGATCGTCTGTATTTTGCAACAGCGACACCACCATATACAAAACCTGCCAATGCTCCTATAATATCGGCTGCGCTTGACCTTAATGAAAATATAATATCCATGGAAATGACAGGCTCAGCAAGAGCTTCGACCAGTGCGCTGATTGCAGCAAATGACGCTGTTAAGAGCGGTTTGTCCAAAAGAACACTTATATGCGCAGCAGACAAAGAAACTGCGAAACCTGCTGATGGAATTGAATATCTTTTGGGGAATGCCGCTTCTGCCATGGTAATCGGTAAAAACAACACCATTGCGGATATAGAGCATGTTTTTTCATATACCAGCAGCTTTTCGGATTATAGAAAAACGCAATATGATAAATATCCAAAGGGGTGGGAAGAACGCTGGCTCAGAGATGAAGGCTGTTTGAACCATCTTGTCAATTCTATTAACAAAACCATTAAGGAATTGGATACCCCTATATCAGATTTTTCTAAAATCATTTATGTTTGTCCCGAATCAAAAATTTATTACTCCATTGCAAAAAAAATTGGGCTGAACGCAAAGCAGCTGGAAGACCCCTTATTGGATAAAATCGGTTATACCGGCAATCCTCATGTCTTTATCATGTTGATAAATGCCCTTAAAAATGCGAAGCCGAATGACAAAATTATGCTTGTAAACTTCGGCGGCAGCGTTGATATAATTATTTTTAATGTGACAGACAACATAGATAAAAATAGATTGCCTGATATAGAAAAACGTCTCGATATAAAGTATGTTATAGACAATTATACTAAATTCGCCAACTTATGCGGCAAAATGGAACAGGAAAAAGGCCCTCGCGGTGAAATCTCAAAATCCGCAATATCGGTTCTATGGCGGGAAAAGAAAACAATTTTAGGCCTTTATGGGTCAAAATGCACAAAATGCGGCACAAAGATGTACCCTCCACAGCATGTCTGCATCAACCCGAATTGTAATTCAATAGATACAATGGAGGAGTACAGGTTTGCTTCGGATACAGGTAAGTTATTCACATTTACTGTGGACAATCTGGCTTTTAGCCAAGATCCTCCGGCCATGTACGGAATAGTGGACTTCGACGGCGGAGGGCGGTATTGGTTTGATATAACAGACTGTGATTCTGATGAGCTGTATATCGGTATGCCTGTAAAAATGAGTTTTAGAAAAAAGTTTTACGATAAGCCTCGAGGATTGTATGGTTATTTCTGGAAAGCTGTCCCCATAAGAGAAAATAGAGGGTAAGATGTCTGCTGGTATAAAAGATAAAGTGGCTATAATCGGTATGGGCTGCACTAAATTCGGAGAAAGATGGGATAAATCAGAAGAAGATTTGATAATAGAGGCATATACAGAAGCCATTAATGATGCAGGTATTGAACCCAAAAAAATAGATGCTGCCTGGTTTGGAAGCTGTTTTGATGAAATAAACGTAGGGAAAAGCTCCCTGCCCCTTGCTGCAACATTGAAATTGGGCTTTAAACCAGTAACGCGTGTTGAGAATTTTTGCGCAACGGGAACCGAAGCATTTAGAGGCGCATGTTATGCTGTTGCAAGCGGAGCATGTGATATAGCAATAGCAGTAGGCGCAGAGAAACTTAAAGACACGGGGTTCGGCGGTTTGCCTGAATTCAGCAGTGTTTTGGGCACAAAAAACAGGTTTATTTTTCCTAATATTACAGCTCCCGGAGCGTTTGCAATGCTCGCCGCGGCTTATTTTAAAAAGTACGGATTGAGTTATGAAGAGGGAAAAAGAATTCTTGCAAAAATTTCCGTAAAAAGCCACAGAAACGGATTATTGAACGACAAAGCCCATTTAAGGAAAGAAATAACAATAGATGATGTTTTAAAAGCTCCGATAATAGCCTCTCCTTTGGGTCTTTTTGACTGCTCAGGTGTAAGTGACGGTGCGGCTATCGCTATAATTACAAGCGCCGAGAAGGCTAAAGAATACACCAAAAATCCGATTTTTGTTAAAGCTTTACAGATATCTGTCAGTGACGGAGCAGAATATATGTATAATAAATGGGATGGAACAACAATTCCAACAACCGTTAACGCCGCGAGAAGGGCTTATTCCGAGGCCGGGATAAAAAATCCAAGGGATGAAATAAGTTTAATGGAGCTGCACGACTGCTTTTCAATAACAGAGCTTGTGACGTATGAAGATTTAGGTATATCGCCAAAAGGAAAAGCAAGGGAAGATATAGAAAGCGGGTTCTTTGATTTAGACGGAAAGCTCCCCGCCCAGACAGACGGCGGATTAAAATGTTTCGGTCATCCCATAGCCGCATCCGGTTTAAGAATGATTTATGAGGTATATAAACAGCTTCAAGGCAAAGCAGAAAAAAGACAAATAAAAAATGCTCACATAGGCTTGACCCACAATATAGGCGGCTTCCCGGCAATGAGCATAACAAGCGTAGCAATATTCGGCAATATTTAATTATAGCTCCC
>JALTDI010000076.1 GCA_027074255.1 Desulfurellales bacterium | reverse complement strand
ATTCTCACATTCCTTGCCCCGTAGCAAATCAAAGGTTTTACTACTGGGGTTAAGAATATCAGATATTTCAACATTCTTGAGAATGTGAGAATATTCACTTTTTAGATTATATTTAGAATTTAGGTGTAAGTATCTTTATTATAGATTTCAATTAATGGCTCCTCCCATCCAAAACAAGTACCTTTATCGCGGAGTTTTTTAAAAGCCTTAATACAAGACGGATCTACCTTAGTGTATTTTTCAAGAATTTCTGCTACTTCATATATAAATCCACCAACTGTGCCATCAGAATCATCAACCCCGCCAATGCATAGTTTTTTATCAAGTCGCAAAAGCAAATTGACTAATAACTCAGCTGTTTGCTTACTAACTGGCAGACTCGAAACTATAGCCGATAATCTGCGGCATCCTTCAGAAAGAGAGTTTTGATATTTAAACCAAACTCTAGAGGGTCCCATATAGGGTTTTATGTATCTCAAAGCTTTAGTGATAGATTTCTTTATTTCGGATAATTCTTTTTCGCTTAACTCTCCCAATTTATCGCTAAATGTCGGCTTATCAACAAATTGCTTATCTTTATTAGATAACGGTTTTCCTTGCATAACAGCGTAAATAGCCACAGCAACCATATGTTTACAGAGAATATTTCGTTTTCCCAAATAACACTCACAGTATCCATGATCATAATGGCGGAATGAAACAAAGACCTCGTAGGGTTTTGTTCCTAAAACTATTGCTGAGAATCCTACAGTTATTTCTTTAAAGTGAGTTACTTTGCCAGATTCATATAGACTAACCGCTCGTTCAAATGTTGGCCCATCAGTAGCAAATTTTATTTTTTCTAAATTATATTGAGGGATTATTTTTTGAGGAGACATTTTGTATTTTTACTTATTAATTTTATGATATCAAAATTTTGCATAATAATATCACAACATTCTCACATTCCTTGCCCCGTAGCAAACCAAAGGTTTTACTACTGGGGTCAAGAATATCAGACATTCTAACATTCTCCCCGTAGCAAACCTAATGCGATAGGATACTACGGGACAAGCAAGAATATTGGAATGTTTTATTTATTTTTTTAAAAACTTTATATGCCGTTTCAAGAAAATTTAACCAAATTTCTTTTGTAATTACCACTCCACAAATATTTCCACAAACGAATGCAGTTTTTCTTTAATTCTTTTAATGATTGGCTTTCTCTCCAATAATCTTGGTTTTTGAGGTAATAGATTGATAATTTCATCGCCCAATGGCATTTTCTCAGAATATAAATATTGGCTAATCATTTTTTCTAATTTCTGTTTATCAATTCCCTCTTGCTCGGCAATTTTTGAAACAAAATTTTCTTGCTCCTCGCTCCAATACCTATCAAATTCATCCTCAACTTCATTTCCATTTTTCACAGCCGGCAAATTTTCTTCAATAAATTTCTTAATTAAATCTTTCTTTTTTCGCAATTTTATATCACGATCCAAAACCTTTAAAATTGCTTCTGTCTTTTCTTGCCTTAATTTTTCCGAAGTAACTTCCTTCAAGCCAATCAAGAGTTTAATAATATAATCATAATTGACCAAGTCCGTTCTGATTAATTCTAAACTAAAGTCAATATCATCTAAAATTGAAGCCTTTTCATTTTCTCCTTGCCCTTTTCTTTGTTCATATAAATCTAAATACTTACTTTGATAATCATAAAACTCCTGCTCGCTAATGTCTAAATCAGAAAAATTAAATTCACTAAAAGTTTCTAATGATGATTTTATTCGCAACAATTCCCGAAAAGATTTAATAAATTGCTCTTGTTCTTCTTCGCTTTTTAATTTATTAACCGCTTCAGAGTTTGGGGTTATTTCTCTAAGCTCGGCCACCTGTTGATTAAATTTTTCTTTTTGCTTTTCATATGGCTCTTTAAAAACTATTTCTTTAGCATTCTCATCACCAAACAACTCCAGCGCTTCGTCAGTAGCTTTCTTTAAATTCCTGAAAACTACAATATTGCCATGCGGTTTAGTGTCATTATAAAGCCGATTAGTCCGCGAATAAGCTTGAATAAGTCCGTGATAGCGCAAATTCTTGTCCACGAATAAAGTATTTAAAGCCGGAGAATCAAAACCGGTTAAAAACATATTAACAACTAAAAGTAAATCAATCTCTTTATTTTTAACCCTCTTTTGAACATCTTTATAATACTCATAAAATTTATCTGTAGAAAAATTAGTTCCAAACATTTTATTGTAATCAGTAATACAATCCTCCAAAGCGTCGCGGGAATGCTGATTAATTTTGTCATCTTTGTCCACAAAAATATCTTTATCCAGAATTTCTATATCGCCGTTATCTTCTTCATTGGCTTGATAAGTAAAAATAGTGGCGATTTTTATTTTCTTACTTTCTGGTAATTTATTATTTTGATCCTTAAAAATTTTGTAATATTTTTTTAAAACTTTAATATTACTTACTGCAAAAATCGCGTTAAATGCTCCATATTTAGTCTTCAATCTAAAATGTTCCAAAATATATTCCACAATTTTTCCCAATCGTTTTTCTGATTCTAAAACTTCCTTGATATCAATCCCAGGTACTTCAAGATCAGCCTCAATATCCGCTTCCACATTCTGTGGGTCTTTTTGCTTGTACCTGCCAACATATTCTACCGCAAAACCCAAAACATTATTATCCGAGATTGCATCAGTAATAATATATTTATGTAAGCATTTATCAAAAACATCAGCTGTAGTTACGCCACCAACATTATTCTGCGCAAAAATTGGAGTGCCAGTAAATCCAAATAGCTGGGCATTTTTGAAAAATTGACAGATATTTTTATGCGTTTTACCAAACTGCGAACGGTGGCATTCGTCAAAAATAATAATTATTTTTTCATTCTGTAAATATTCAATTTGCTTTAAATAACTTTTTCTGCCAATAGCTATATCTAATTTTTGAACGGTAGTAACGATTAATTTAGTGTTTGGATCTTTTAGCTGTTTTAATAATGCTCGCGTGTTTTCCGTTCCGTCAACCGAACCAGCGGAAAAACTATTGAATTCTTTAGTGGTTTGAATATCTAAATCTCGACGATCAACCACAAACATCACTTTTTTAATTTCTGAAAATTCTTGGCTTAAAATTTGGCTGGTTTTAAAAGAAGTTAAAGTTTTACCTGATCCAGTCGTGTGCCAAATATAACCATTTTTTCGGCTTTCCTTTACACGGTTAATAATTGCCTCTACTGCGTAATACTGATACGGCCGCAAAACCATCGGTGTTTTTGTCGCTTCAGCCAAAACAATATACTTGGCGATCATTTTAGAAATATAACATTTTTCTAAAAATGCGTTGGCAAAATCAGCCAACTTGGTAATCTTGCGATTGCGGGCGTCGGTCCAATAAAAAGTTTGGGCAAAAGACTGCTTTGGATTGTTGGCAAAATATTTAGTATTTACGCCGTTGGAAATAACAAAAATTTGGACATATTCATATAAGCCAAAACGACCAGCAAAAGAATGCTTATGATAGCGTTGGATTTGATTAAAGGCCTCTTTCAATTCTACTCCTCGCCGTTTTAATTCAATTTGTACCAACGGCAAACCATTGATTAATAATGTAACATCGTAACGATTA
>JALTDI010000075.1 GCA_027074255.1 Desulfurellales bacterium | reverse complement strand
CTCCTTAACTGTTTAAGAGCTTCACCTTTTCAACAATATTTCTGGCGGCATCCTCAAACGCTTTGGAAACCATTGAATTTGGATTAGATATTACAACGGGTTTTCCTGTATCTCCGCCTTCTCTGATTTCCAAATCTATGGGAATTTCACCCAAAAACGGCAGCGAATTTTCAGCGGCAAATTTTTTTCCGCCACCGTGTGAGAATATCTCATATCTTTCTCCGCAGTTAGGGCAGATAAAGTAACTCATATTTTCTATTAAGCCTAAAACCGGTATTTTTAATTTCTTAAAGAAATCATTTGCCTTTGCGGCATCACTCATTGCTACATGTTGAGGTGTGATGACAATAATCCCACCTGAGACTTTTGCTTCCTGAGCAAGCGTCAACTGGGCATCGCCTGTTCCCGGAGGTAAATCAACAACAAGAAAATCCAAATCACCCCACGTTACGTCATTTAAAAATTGTTTTATTGCAGATGTAATAAGCGGACCTCTCCATATAATAGCAGCGTCTCTCGGCACCATATTTCCAATAGAGAGCACTTTTATTCCGTATTTTTCTGTCGGAAGTATTTTGTCCTTATGTTCTCTATCCAATTGAATTGGAACACCTTCTATTCCCATCATTGTAGGAATGTTCGGTCCGTATATATCAGCATCCAACAGACCGGTTTTAAAACCCAACTTAGCCAGGCTAACAGCAATGTTAACACTGACAGTCGACTTTCCTACACCGCCTTTACCGCTTGTAGTTGCAATAACGTATTTTATATTGGATACCTTTTCTTTTTCCTCTACAACTTTTTCTATTTCAAGCTCTACATCTTCAATGCCTTCAAGTCTTTTTAGTGCAGCAGGAATGCTGCGCTTGAGCATATCTATAACGCCCTGGTTCTGTTCTTTTGTTCTAATTTTTATTAGAACTTTATTATTATCGATAATAATATCGTCAATGATGCCTTCCTTGATAACACTATTGGTTTTACCCGGATAGAAAACCTGTTTTAGGGCTTCTGTAACTTTATCTTTCATCAATTCTCCTCCTATTTTATGTTCCTATTGTCCAGCTTGAGAGATATTCTTTCTGCTCTTGTGTTAATTCGTCGTGTTTTACTCCAAGGGTATCTAATTTTAAAGCTGCAATATTGTCGTCAATCTCTTTTGGGACACTATAAACCATTTTTTTCAAATTTTTTCCATTTTCAACAAGATATTCCGCAGAAAGAGCCTGATTTGCAAACGACATATCCATAACACTTGAAGGATGTCCTTCGGCAGCTGATAAGTTGACCAATCTCCCTTCCGCAAGCAGGTATATGTTGTTTCCGTTAGCAAGCTTGTATTCTTTTACGAATTCCCTAATTTCTTTTGAGGAAACGGCTATTTCTTTCAATCCTTTCACATCTATCTCAACATCGAAATGCCCTGAGTTAGCCACAATGGCACCATCTTTCATAGCCTCAAAGTGCTCTTTTCTGATAACGTGCATATCTCCGGTAACCGTGCAGAAAAAATCGCCTATTCTGGCTGCCTCAGCTATGGGCATCACCCTAAACCCATCCATTACGGCTTCCAAAGCATTTAATGGGTCAACCTCAACGACAACAACATTCGCGCCCATTCCTCTTGCTCTATCTGCCAAACCTTTTCCGCACCAGCCGTATCCTGCAACAACAAAAACCGAACCTGCAATAAGTCTGTTAGTAGCTCTAATAATACCGTCAAGTGTTGATTGCCCGGTTCCGTATCTGTTATCAAACATATGCTTTGTGTTTGCATCGTTGACTGCAACCACAGGGAAAAGCAAAACGTTGTCCTTCTCCATACTTTTCAATCTTATGACGCCCGTTGTTGTTTCCTCAGTTGAGCCGATAACATTGTCAGCAAGTTCTTTTCTTTCGGAGTGCAAAAGAGAAACAAGGTCAGCTCCATCGTCCATAGTAATATTGGGCTTTTTATCCAAAACGGCGTTTAAGTGAGAATAGTATGTGTCTCTATCCTCTCCTTTAATCGCATAAACCGGTATATCGTAGTGTTTAACCAAAGCCGCAGCCACATCATCTTGCGTTGATAGCGGGTTTGATGCGCACAGATAGACATCCGCTCCGCCTTTTTTAAGTGTTATTGCCAAGTTTGCCGTTTCGGTTGTAACATGTAAGCAAGCGCCAATGGTTTTTCCTTTCAAAGGCTGCTCTTTTTCGAACCTTTTTTGTATTGAATAAAGCACATCCATTGTTTGAAATGCCCACTCTATTCTATCTTTACCCTTATCAGCCAGATTTATATCCTTTACATCATAATCCATAATTAGACACCCGCCTGTTTTCTTAAAATTTCCGCTTTATCTGTTTTTTCCCAGGTGAAATCTGCATCATCTCTTCCAAAATGACCGTAGGCCGCCGTTTTTTTGTAAATTGGCCTCCATAAATCTAATGTTTCAATCATACCTTTCGGCGTTAGGTCAAAATTGTTAATTATGAGTTTTTTCATTTCATCCTTATGGAGTTTTCCTGTTCCGTATGTGTGCAGCATTATGCTGACAGGTTCCTTAACTCCTATTGCATAAGCCAATTGAACCTCACACCTTTTAGCCAAACCAGCCGCTACTATGTTTTTTGCAATGTAGCGTGCCATATAAGCACCCGACCTATCCACTTTGGTCGGGTCTTTGCCTGAAAACGACCCGCCTCCGTGTGCCGCCACTCCGCCGTATGTGTCCACTATTATTTTTCTTCCTGTTAATCCTGTGTCGGCATAGGGTCCGCCTATAACAAATCTTCCTGTTGGGTTAATAAAAAATTTTATGTTCTCGTCCCATAGTTCCTGAGGAATCACATATTTAATTACATATTGAACAATATCTTTTCTTAACTGTTCAAGCTCAATGTGAGGGTCATGCTGCGTCGAAATAACAACTGCTGTTACCTTGTCCGGCGTAAAGCCGTTGTATCTTATTGTAACCTGTGTTTTTCCATCAGGTCTTAGGTAAGGCAAAAGTCCCTGTTTTCTGACATCTGCCAGTCTTTTTGAGAGCTTGTGAGCGAATGTAATAGTTAGAGGCATGAATTCTTCCGTATCGTCCGTTGCGTATCCGAACATCATTCCCTGGTCACCGGCGCCTATATCATCACCCCTATTTACACCAATCGCTATATCCGGTGATTGTTTGTCAATGGACGTTAATACTGCACAAGATTTATAATCAAGGCCGTAATCGGCATTTGTGTAGCCTATTCCTTTTATGGTTTGTCTCACAACTTCCGGTATTTCAACATAGGTGTCCGTGCTTATTTCACCTGCCACAAAAACAACACCCGTTGTGAGCATAGTTTCGCAGGCAACCCTGCATCCTTTGTCGTTTGCTATAATTGCATCCAATATTGCATCCGATATCTGATCTGCTACTTTATCGGGATGGCCTTCGGTAACCGATTCGGAAGTAAAAAGAAAGGTTTCGTTTGCAGACATAACTCCTCCTAAAAATTGGTGCCGAAGAGGGGAGTCGAACCCCTACGAGCAAAATGCCCACTAGACCCTGAATCTAGCGCGTCTACCAATTCCGCCACTTCGGCAGGTTTGTTGAACGAAAGAATTATATCCATTAAAGGCACCTTGTCAATTATATAAATTCACTCAATAT
>JALTDI010000074.1 GCA_027074255.1 Desulfurellales bacterium | reverse complement strand
ATACCGTCCTTTTTTAAATCGGCTACCCTCTTTTTAATTTCATCCCTTATCTTTTTTGCAAGAAGCTTCCCATCAAGTAAAACCATTTAAACAAAAACTCCCTTTAAACGGATTTTTCTATCCTTGTGATCATAGAGCCGTTTTTAAAAATACTCACATCGCCTGTGGATTCAGAAACAACCACGCTTACGGCATTTGTTAAAGCCGTAATGGCTGCCGCTGCCATATGTCTTGCGCCGAGCCCCTTGGGTAATTCTTCCAAATTGAGAGAAGAAGTCGAAATATAGGCACCTGCGGATTCTATAACGCCGTCAGAGTTTATAACTATGGCTCCGTCAAGCAGACTGAATTCCTTTAAGGTATCGTCAAGATTAACTTTCAATATATTACGCTCATCGGGATTATATCCCTTAAATGGGTTAAAAATCATCTGTTTTGTATTTTCCATCACTTCGTCTTTATTGCCAAGTACAAATATCGCACCTACATTCTTGCCTTCCCTTCCCTGATTTGCCAATTCTAAGGCTATACGCAAAACCCTCTCAAATACCTCGGGTTTCACAGATTTTCCAAGGTCTATGTCACCTTTAAAACTCAAAAGTTCCTTCTCCTTTGAGATATCTATAAATATGGCATTGTCTATTGCGTTTTCAGTCCCAGACAACGCTATTAATTTTTCTCCTTTTGAAATGATTCCGGATGAAACGCACATCATTAGAGCTATTTTAATTTTATTAATCCTGCTGGACACTTTAAAGGGCGTAGCAACAACGCTTCCCAAGGATTTTATTTTTTCCAGTACACTTTTTTCTTTTTCGTCTTCATTAATAACAATAATTTTTTTTATTCCCTGATTTAAGAATTCTTTGTCAAAAATATAGCTTTCCACATCACTATAATAAAACAGTACGGATATTCCATCTTCAATTTTAGAAAGTTCAAAGGCCTGCTTTAGTATGAATCTACTTATTGTTGTTTCCATTTGACTTCTTATCTTCCTTTTTTTTATTTTTTAAAGACACATCAAAGGTAAACTCAGGACAGTGAAGAGCAACACCGTCGCCGCTTAGAAACCTCTTTTTACAGGTTGCTCTCCACGCGCATACACTGCACGAAATTCTCTTATCTTCCATATACTCTACATCAGGGCCAAAGCTTTATTTATCGCATCAAGATAAGCTTTTGCAGACGCCTCTATAACGTCTGTGGATGAGCCTCTGCCCAATACAGACATATCTATATCGGAGAAATAAACCTTAACGTTAACTTCACCTATGGCATCCTTTCCTTCTGTCAAAGCTTGTATGTCATAATTCATCAGTTTACCCTTTACATAAGTAATTCTTTCAAGTGCCCTGAATGTGGCATCAACAGGTCCGTCGCCCATAGCTGCATCTTCAAACTCTTCACCGTTTTTAACTAATTTGATAGTTGCCGTAGGTGACGCCGCATTACCCGCAACAACCTGCAGGGAAATAAGCTCATAGACCTGAGGTGTAAGTCTAAATTTATCATCAACAAGAGCCCTTATATCCTCGTCGTATACTTCTTTTTTCTTATCAGCCAATTTCTTAAACTCTTCAAAAATTGCCCCTATCTGTTCCTTGGATAAATTATATCCCAAAGCTTTTAATCTTTCTTCTAATCCGTGCTTTCCGGAATGCTTACCGAGGACCAGCTTGTTTGTCTCTATTCCGACATCTTCGGGTTTCATTATTTCATATGTTCTTTTTTCCTTTATAACACCATCCTGGTGTATACCCGCTTCGTGAGCAAAAGCATTTCTTCCGACTATAGCCTTATTTCTTTGAACCCTAATGCCCGTAGCCTTACTGACGAGCCTGCTTGTTCTGTATATTTCTTTCGTATTAATTCCTGTGTAGCAATCTTTATAAAAGTCTTTTCTTATCTTTATCGCCATTACAACTTCTTCCAAAGAAGCGTTACCGGCCCTTTCCCCGAGCCCATTTACCGTGCACTCAACTTGTCCAGCTCCGGCCAAAACAGCAGAGAGTGAATTTGCTACGGCCATACCGAGATCGTTGTGACAGTGAACACTTACCACTGCCTTATCAATATTGGGTATTTTGTTAATCAGATATTTTATCAACTCATAATACTCCTGAGGTGTTGTATATCCTACGGTATCAGGTACATTAATAGTAGATGCACCGGCATCAATGGTTTTTTCAAAAATACTGCATAGATAATCCCAATCACTGCGGGTGGCATCCTCAGCTGAAAACTCAACATCATCTGCATAATTTCTCGCCAGCTTAACGGCATCCACAGCGGCATCTATGACAGCATCGTAGCTCATCCTCAACTTCTTTTCCACATGTATGGGGCTTGTGGCAATGAAGGTATGAATTCTTTTCCTTTCGGCTTTTTCCAAAGCTTTCGCTGCTGCTTCTATATCATTTTTCGTAGCCCTTGCCAAAGATGCTATAATAGGACCTTTTACCTCCTCTGCAACGCTGGATATGGCATTTAAATCACCCGGGGATGCAGCAGCAAAACCGGCTTCAATAATATCAACCCCCAAAGCTGCCAGCTGTTTTGCTATGGACAACTTCTCATGTGTGTTTAAACTTGCGCCCGGTGACTGCTCACCGTCCCTTAATGTCGTATCGAATATCAGTATCTTTTTTTCTCCCATATTTTACTCCCCCTTTTTACTATTTTTAATAACTTTAACAAATATTCCAAAGGTCCTGAAATCATATAAGATATAGATACAGCAGGTATAAAAATATACGGTTTGAATATCAGCAATGAGGACAATAAAATTATCAGAGCAAATGTCCTTATTGAAATCCTCTTTCTGGTACTTACGCTTTTTAGGCTTCTGTATTTAACAGTGCTTATCATTAAAAATGCCATAACATAAACAATAATTAGAAACGCCACACTGTATTTATGAGAACTGATACCGTATCTAATAAAAATCAAAACTAAGCTTGCAACAACAGCTGCGCCGCCGGGTATGGGAAGGCCGATAAAACTGTCCCTATGCGTTGTCTGTGTATTAAAGCGAGCAAGTCTCAGTGCTCCTGTCAGCATAAATAAAAACGAAGCGATAATCCCGAGCCTACCGAAATCCTTTAAAACAAAGGTATAAACTAAAAAAGCAGGCGCTACTCCAAAGCTTATTAAGTCGCTTAAAGAGTCGTATTCAACACCGAACTGGCTTTCTGTATGTGTGAGTCTTGCCACCTTACCGTCGAGGTTATCAAACAATACAGCAAGCATAATAACCCACGCAGAAAGCAAAAATTTGGAGTTATGAGCAGACAGAATACTGTAGAAACCGGCCAAAACGTTTGCCGTCGTAAAAAGGTTCGGCAAGATATAAACGGCTCTTCTGTTCTTTTCTATCATACTAAAACACCTATTATGGTTTCTCCGGCTTTAACTTTTTCATCTACGTTTACAAACTCCTCAAACGCATCTTCAATATATACATCAACCCTCGAACCGTATCTTATCAAACCGATAATCTCGCCTTTTTCCACATCGTCTCCGGGCTGTTTATAACTTACTATTCTTCTTGCAACAATACCTGCTATCTGAACAGCAACTATTCTTCTTCCGCTTTTCCCCTCTATCAAAAAAGCGTTTTGCTCATTGTCCAAAGAGGCTTTCTCTCTGTAAGCAGGTAAATATTTACCCTTGTTGTAAACAGTATCCACAACCTTTCCGTTTATAGGAGATCTATTTACGTGCACATCGAACAAAGACATAAAAATGCTTATTCTTCTAACTTCCTTTTTAAAAAAGTATCTCTCATAAGCATTCCCTTTTGATATAACAACACCGTCAGCCGGGCTGATCAGAGCATGCTTCATAACAGGTGTTTTTCTCTTTGGATTCCTAAAAAAATATGTACTGAAAACACCGAATGCAAAAGATAGAGCCGATACCGTTTTGGCTTTGTTGTAAAAAAACATGGAAGATGCAAAACCGCCTATGATAAACGGATACCCTTCTTTCGATATTATATCGCTTTCCTTCGTCTTTCCAAAATCGATCATTAATTCTTTTTCTCATCTATGGCTTTGGATTCTGCTATCCATGGCATCATTGCTCTCAATTTTTTACCTACCACCTCAATTGAATGGTTTTTATCCTTACCGAGCAGAGCGTTAAACATAGGCCTGTTGGATTTATTTTCCAAAATCCACTCCCTCGCAAAGCTGCCGTTTTGTATCTCATCAAGTATTTCTTTCATCTTCTCCTTAACATTTTCGTCTATAACCCTCGGACCTCTTGTAACATCTCCGTATTTAGCAGTATTTGAAATGGAGTATCTCATATCTGAGATTCCGCCCTCATACATCAAGTCAACAATCAGTTTTAGCTCGTGGAATGTTTCAAAATAGGCCATCTCTTCGGGGTATCCCGCTTCAACAAGAGTCTCAAAT
The DNA here is from genome assembly GCA_027074255.1 of Desulfurellales bacterium. Classification (GTDB taxonomy): domain Bacteria; phylum Campylobacterota_A; class Desulfurellia; order Desulfurellales; family Hippeaceae; genus S144-51. The sequence continues at coordinate 7,197 of JALTDI010000074.1, read as the reverse complement.
CCAGCTTTAACAAGGGATGTTACACCGCCGCACAAAACGGTCTGTTCGCCGAATAAGTCTGTTTCGGTCTCATCTTTAAATGTTGTTTCAATAACACCGGCTCTTGCTCCTCCGTTTGCAGCGGCATAACTTAAAGCAAGCTGTTTTGTATTGCCCGAATAATCATTTGCCACAGCGATAAGCATAGGAACTCCCCTGCCCTTTTCATATTCTCTTCTAACCAAATGTCCGGGGCCTTTTGGCGCTATCATCATGATATTTATCGTGTTTTTGGGAACAATCTGTCCGTAATGTATATTGAAGCCGTGTCCGAAAGCAATGGTGTCGCCGTCTTCAAGATAAGGCTCTATCGATTCTTTAAAAATATCAGCCTGCTTTTCATCCGGCGTCAAAATCATTATGACATTGCCCCACTTAACGGCATCTTCTGTTTCCATAACCTTCAAACCTGCATCTTCGGCTTTTTTCCACGATTTTGAGTCTTTTCTCAATCCGACCACAACGTCGCACCCGGAATCCTTTAAGTTGTTTGAGTGGGCATACCCTTGTGAACCGTATCCTATTATTGCAACCTTCTTCGATTTAATTAAAGACAAATCGGCGTCTTTTTCGTAGTAAACATTTAAAGCCATAAAACTGCTCCTCCTACTTTTTATTCTCTCTAATCATAGCCACTTTACCCGTTCTTGCAAGCTCTTTTATTCCAAGCGGTTCAAGCAAACTTAAAATTGCATCTATTTTACCCGAATCGCCCGTTACCTCTATTGTATACGAATCGGGAGATACGTCAACAACCTTGCCTCTAAATATATCAACTATCCTCAAAACCTCCGCCCTCGTCCCCAAATCCGTGTGCATCTTAATCAAAGCCATCTCGCGCTCAACAAAGGGGACATCCCCGAATTCCGTAACCTTTATCGTATCAATAAGCTTATTCAGCTGCTTACCTATCTGTTCCAATATAGCTTCGTCCCCTTCGGTGACTATGGTCATTCTGGACAAATTTTCTTCATTTATCGGCGCAACATTCAGGCTTTCTATATTGTAGCCCCTTGCTGAAAACAGATTTGCTACCCTTGAAAGCACACCGGCTTCGTTTTCAACCGTAATGGAAAATATTCTTTTCATTATTCACCCCTTATATTCAAGTCAACAACATATTACTTATAGCAGCACCAGCCGGCACCATAGGATACACATTCTCTTCTCTATCAATAACCGCATCCAAAATGTATGGGCCTTTATGCTCTTTCATCTCTATCAAAGCCTCTTCCACTTCCGATTTTTTTCTTATTTGCCTGGCTTTTATACCGTAGCTCTCAGCCAATTTCACAAAATCGGGCTGAACCTCTATGTCCGTCGCAGCATATCTCTTACCGTAAAACAAATCCTGCCATTGCCTAACCATACCCAAGAATCCGTTGTTCAATATTATAACCTTAACGGGTTTATCGTAAGCTATCAAAGTTGCAAGCTCCTGTTCGTTCATCTGAAAACTACCATCACCCGCAAAAACAAAAACAGGTTTATCTGGATAAGCAAACTGTGCTCCTATTCCTGCCGGGAAACCGTACCCCATAGTTCCGAGACCGCCGGATGTCAAAAATCTTCTCGGCTTTGTGAAAGTATAAAATTGAGCAACCCACATCTGATGCTGACCGACCTCGGTCGTGATAACGGGGTCATCATCTTTTGTTATCTCACACAGCTTCTCTATAACATATTGAGGCAGAATTTCTTTTTTTTCCTTCTCATAAGCAAGTTTATGCTCGTTCTTCCACTTGTTTATCTGTTCAAACCACTGTTTTCTCACTTCATTCCAGTCAACATGATTATACTCATCAAACATGGGCAGCATCTCTTTTAATACAAGCTTCACATCCCCTACAAGCGGATAATCAACATGTATATTCTTACTTATGCTTGTTGGGTCTATATCTATATGAACAACCTTAGCATTAGGCGCAAATTCCGAAACCTTACCTGTAATCCTATCGTCGAATCGCGCTCCGACCGATATAAGCAGATCACAATACTGTATCGCCATATTTGCCCTGTATGTCCCGTGCATACCGGCCATACCCAAACTTAAATCATCATCCTCAGGATAGGCACCTATGCCCATCAAAGTTGTGAAAACCGGAATTCTAAGTTTTTGGGCAAGTTTTCTGAGCTCATCGCTGGCATTGGATAAAATAGTACCGCCCCCAACATACAAAAGAGGTTTTTTTGCCGAAGCTATCGCCTTTACGACCTTCTTTATCTGCTTCAAATTGCCGTGATACGTTGGATTATATCCCCTCAAATGTATCGTCTCCGGATATGAAAACTCCGCCTTTGCAACCTGAACGTCTTTTGGGAAATCTATCAGGACAGGCCCGGGTCTTCCCGTTGTTGCTATATAGAATGCTTTCTTGATTATACGGGCCAAATCTTTTGCGTCTTTAACAAGAAAATTATATTTTGTACATGACCTTGTCATACCGACAATATCAGCCTCTTGGAACGCATCGTTGCCGATTAGCGGTGTCGGCACCTGACCGGTAAAAACAATAAGGGGAATAGAGTCCATATATGCAGTTGCTATTCCCGTTATACCGTTTGTTGCACCAGGCCCGCTTGTTAAAAGAGCCACACCAGGTTTTCCTGAGCTTCTTGCGTAACCGTCTGCTGCATGTACGGCAGCCTGCTCATGCCGTGTAAGAATAAAATTTATATCATCCTGTTTATATATTTCATCGTGCAAATCTATAATTGCACCACCCGGGATTCCGAAAATGTACTCAACCTTTTCCTTCTTAAGACTTTCTAAAAAAATCTGAGAACCGGTAAGCTTCATTTAACCTCCTTATACTGTCAAGGTATAACATAAGTGTTTGAAATACTCCCCCCATTATTAGAGCAAGATTATATCGATTGAGATGTTTAAATCAAGAAAAAAAGGCACTTATATAGCTGCGGTGTCGAAATAAGGACGGATTGCCTCATTTATCATACAAAAATGGAGGCTTTGTAAATATTTGCGCAATTTTTCACTCGTTGGATAGAAATATAAGTTTGACCTTGTCAAATAGTGAGAGATATGTTCTAAAGTCTTTTAACAACAATTACTATGCGCCTGTTTATAGAATCGGCAGGGCTTGTGCCGGGCATTGGCCTTGTATCGGCATAACCTATAACGCTGCTGAACCTGGCTGATGGAACTCCGTTTGCTTGGAGCTCTCTTCTTGCCGAATTAGCCCTCATCGTGGATAAATCCCAATTGGAAAAATTGCCGTTTTGATAATTGACAGAGTCCGTATGCCCCTCTATCACTATTTTATTGGAAATATTCTTTAACTTACCTGCAATGACATCAAGAATTTCTTTGGCATAAGGCTCAAGCTGCGCAGAACCCGGAGCAAACATAGGCCTGTTATTTTTATCAAATATAATTATCCTCAATCCCTCTTCCGTAATCTCCATCTTTATCTGTTTTTTATATTTGAGTAGCTCTTTGTGCTGGAAAATAGAGCGTTTCAGCTTCACCATTAAGGCATACAGATTCATCAGGCTCTTTTGCTTACCTACTCCCCCGCCGCTATTTTTAACCATTTTAGGTATGAGTCCCCTGCCGTGAATACTTTTTTCATTTTTGACCGTAGGAAGAGGCATTTCAGGAATTTTTGTAGTTAGAGTTAAGCTTTTTGAACCTATATTAAATACGCCCTTTGAAGGCAGCATAGTCGAGCCTTCCGTTAAAGATGTGGCTCCCGGATTGGTGAAGTAAGTCGAAAGCACCTTTCTCTGTTTAACATTCGTTGCCGCAATTAGCCACATAACAAGAAAAAATGCCATCATTGATGTCATAAAATCGCCGTATGCGACCTCCCAGGCGCTTCCGCCGCCCTCTTCGCAGCGTTTCTTTTTGCATTTTTTTATTATGCCGCCTTCGTTTTCATCAGCCATTTTATCTGCCCTTTACGGTTTGTTCAGCCAAATCGAACTCGGGTCTTGCCATAGGCGGAATACTTTCTCTAACAGCCTCCATGGCTATGATAGGAGCATCACCCTTTGCTATGTATATAATGCCCGTTTTCAGAGCCGTTAAATATGCTATAAAATCTTCATTCTTAAACTCAGCATACTTTGCCATAGGTCCAAAAATTCCATAACAAAGTAATAAACCAAGAAACGTTCCGGTTAGAGCCCCTGCTATATGTTCACCAATCTCCAAAATCGAACCGCCGAGAGCTCCCATCGTTAGAATAACACCCATAACAGCAGCAACAATACCCATACCGGGCATTGATTCGGCAAGAATGCCTACCATTTTGGGCGGTGCTGATATCTCCTTTTCAATAGATTCTATATTACCGTCAAGAATCTCATCCAACTTTTCAACCTCTATACCTGTTACGACATTTCTAAGAGCATCAATCAAGAGGGCCTTGGCTTCCTTATTCTTTAAAAAAAATGCCGCTTCCTGCATTATGGGAGATGATTCGGGGTCATCAACAATAGCCTCAAGCGATAATATACCGTCCTTTCTTACCTTTGTGGAAAGTCCGTATATCACTTTTAAAAGTTCAAGGTAGTTCTTCTTGTTATACGGATCCGGCTTTGCAACGCCAAGTATAACCCTAAAAGCCCCTTTGAGCGCATTTGGAGAAGCACTTGCCAAAAGCATACCGAAAAATGCACCAAGCAAAACCATATATTCACCAATCTGCACCAATACAAGCGGGTTCCCGCCCTCATAAACAAATGCACCGACAACAGCGAAAAGGGTAAATATAATACCAACAGCGTTCATATCACCTCCGCAAAACTCTTAGCTCTACAAAATTAATCGGTTGTTTTTTCGATTTATTTAACTATTTGTTTCTTTTATCAACAACCCTTACGGCTTTTCCTGCCGGTCTCTCAATTGTTCCTTCGGGAACTATCTGTATATTACAGTGAAAACCAAGAAAGTCATACAGCTCGTTGCCTAATCTATCCAGCTCTTCCGACTTAAATCCATTCCTTCTTTCTGCTATAATTGTCATGCTTCCCTTGCCTTTAACCTTTTCAAGCACTATATTATAATAAGGCGTAAGGTTTTTGTATTTCATCAAGATAGCCTCTATTTGTGACGGATAAAAATTGACTCCCTTGACCTTAAACATATCGTCCGTTCTTCCCTTTAATCTGTCAACTCTAAGATGCGTTCTTCCGCAGTCGCATTTATCCCTCGATACTATTTTTGTTATATCTCTCGTTCTATATCTTAAAAGCGGCAGTCCTTCTCTTGTTAGAGTAGTAATAACCATTTCTCCTTCTGTTCCGTCTTCGACAACATCACCTGTTTCGGCGTTGATAATCTCAACAATATAATGATCTTCCCAGATGTGTATCCCTTTTTTTGCCTCACAGTCTATACCCATACCAACTCCGCCTGTTTCTGTCATGCCGATTATGTCATAGGTATCTACGTTCATCTCTTCTTCTATTCTCTCTCTTAGTTCGTCGCTCCATGTTTCAGCACCAAGAATAGCCACACGTAGGTTTGTTTTAGCAAAATCAAAATCTATCTCCTTTGCAATTTCCATAAGCCTTAAAGGATAAGACGCAATAGCACAGAATGTTGTGCTTCCGAGTTCCTCCATAAATTTCAGCTGCAGTCTGCTTCGGCCTGCACCTATGGGCAAAATAAACGCCCCGAGTTTCTCTGCTCCGTAGTGAAAACCGAAACCGCCGTTAAAAAGTCCGAACGATGGGGTTATCTGTATCCTGTCTTTATTTGTCACGCCGGCTGCAGAATAGCAGCGGGCCATAATTTCTCCCCACTGTTCTATATCCTTCTTTGTCATAACATTAATGATAGGCGTGCCTGTTGTTCCCGAGCTCATATGCATTCTATACCACTTCTCATTATCCACAATAATATGTTTAAAAGGATAAGCTTTTCTCAACTCATCCTTCTCTAAGATAGGAATCATCCTGATATCTTCAAGCGTCTTTATGTCTTCGGGATTGATATCCTTATACTTATCCCTGAAAATAGAGTTCGAGTTTTTTATAACACCGAGAGTTTCTCTAAGTCTTTCAAGCTGAAGCTTTTCAAGTTCCTCTCTCGGCATTGTTTCCATCTTTTCATTAAAAATCATTCTAAACCCCTTTCAAAAGCTTTAATATTTTCCTTAGGCCTCTTAAAAGCCTTCAAGGCATCGATAATGCTCTTTTTATCAAATATTTCCTGTTTTTTAAAGAACTTTCCCAAAATAAACGAATTTGCAAAACGCACATCGCCGAATTCAGACGCTATCATCTCTTTTTCATCTTTTTTTAAAACAATCAAACCATGTTTTTCCTTAACAAGAACCGTTCCATAATCAAGATAAAGTTCATCAAGAATAATACAAAAATCAGATTCTCTTTGAGAAATATAGGGACTTACGCCTTCGTTTATTTTCATATATATTTCAACGAGCCCGCCTTTTTTAGCCATGCCGTGTATTTCAGTGGATTTTACAGGCAAATTTTTATCTATGGCAATTTGAGCTATAAGTTTAGACAGCGATATGGCGCCCATACCTCCGACACCGAGTATGGACAGTTTCACTCTACAACCTCTATTGCGGAAAATGGGCATGAAGACACACACTGTGCACAGTTTATGCAGGTTGTACCGTCTATTTCCACCTTTTCGTTTTTAAATATCAAAGACGGACACTCAAACGTTTCAATGCATACCCTGCACCCCTCGCATTTTTCTTTATTAACAGCAACACGATTAAATCTTATATTGGATTCCAAACCTTCCTTCGTATAAACGCACGGATGTTTAAGTATCACAACAGCAGGTTTTGAACTATGTTCTATATATTTCTTTGCCTCTTTGAGTATCTTTTCGGTACTTTCAATATCATAGGCATCTTCAATCTTTAAAAAATCAACACCGAGAGCGCCTACTATTTTTTCAATATTTACCGCATTTGCCGTATCATTATAAGAATCCATATTATCATTAGGTGTCTTTTGATTACCCGTCATGGCAACAGTAGAGTTATCCAAAATAACAAGCAAAAAAGATGCTCTGTTGTGAATTGCATTTATCAAAGGAGTTATCCCAGAGTGAAAAAACGTTGAATCTCCGATTGTGGCTACAACAGGCTGTTTTTTTAAACCATAAGAAAAAACCTTATCAAAACCGAAAGCAAAGGATACGCTGGC
>JALTDI010000073.1 GCA_027074255.1 Desulfurellales bacterium | reverse complement strand
AAAGACAGTACTAATCTATGGATAAAGAAACGAAAAAAGTGGTTGCCTTAAAATACGACAGACAAAGCGACCCTGCGCCTAAGGTTGTAGCAAAAGGCAAAAACCTGATTGCAGAAAAAATAGAAGAGATAGCAAAAGAACACAATATCTACGTTACAAAAGATGAAAAATTAACCGATGAACTCTACCGACTGAATATAAACGAAGAAATTCCCGAAGAGCTATACGAAGCCGTTGCAAAGGTACTTGCTTTTATATACAATTTATAATTCTTTGAAAGGAATACACTAATTTTCGTTCACAGTTTCTACTGTGTATCAACTGTGATATTCAAAGAGACCAATCAGCTATTTGAAAATCTCTCGAATCAAATTGAGAACTTCAATTACAGTAAGACTCACGGTATTTTTGTATTGTTTCAATAGACTTATAAAAACTATTTTGATAATATGTTTCTCGAAATTATTCAAGGGGGAGTTTAATGTCGCCATTTTATCGAAATGCTCTGTTATGGATGATTGTTGCAGTATTAATGATACTGCTTTTTAATATGTTTAACACAAGCAGGAATCAGTACGCAACTATGGAATACAATAAACTCATAGAGACGATAGACACAAATGAGATTAAAAGTGTGAGAATAGACGGCAACTACGTTTATATCAAAACAAACCAGAACAAAAGGTATAAAACATACGTGCCCAATGTTCAGAAAATCGCCGATTTACTTGTTAAACACAACATAAATGTTGATATAAAACCGAAACAAAGCAATTCTATTCTAACCAACATACTTATATATTGGGCGCCTATGCTGGTGTTCATCTTTATTTGGATATATTTTATGAACCAAATGAACAAAGGCGGGAAAGCCCTGTCTTTCGGCAAGAGCAATGCCAGATTGTTTGTCTCAGACAGTAAAAATAAAATCACGTTCAAAGATGTTGCAGGCATAGAAGAGGTAAAAGACGAGCTCAAAGAAATTATAGAATTTTTAAAAGACCCGCACAAATTTACAAAACTCGGCGCAAAGATACCAAAGGGAGTTTTACTTGTAGGGGCACCGGGTACAGGAAAAACCCTTATAGCAAAAGCCGTTGCCGGAGAAGCCGGTGTTCCGTTTTTTTCCATCAGCGGCTCTGATTTTGTTGAAATGTTTGTAGGTGTGGGAGCAAGCAGGGTAAGAGATTTGTTTAATCAGGCAAAGCGCAGTGCACCCTGTATTGTGTTTATCGATGAGATGGATGCCGTCGGCAGACAGCGAGGAGCAGGAGTCGGCGGCGGAAATGACGAACGCGAACAGACGCTTAATCAACTTTTAGTTGAGATGGACGGATTCCAGACAGATACCAATATAATTGTAATGGCAGCCACAAACAGGCCGGATGTTTTAGATCATGCTCTTTTAAGGCCGGGTCGTTTTGACAGAAGGGTGGTTGTGCCTAAACCGGATATCAAAGGCAGATTCGAAATCTTAAAGGTTCATACAAAAAAGATAACACTTGCCGAAAACACCGACCTTGAACTGATTGCCAAATCAACAGCGGGGTTTGTAGGTGCCGATTTAGCCAATCTGGTTAATGAAGCGGCTCTTCTTGCAGCAAAACTCGGCAAAAAAGAAGTTACTATGGAAGAATTTGACATAGCCAAAGACAAGGTCTTAATGGGCCCTGAGCGTAAAAATGTAATAATCAGCGAGAAGGAAAAAAATGTGACAGCATATCACGAATCCGGACATGCGATAGTGGCAAAGATGCTGCCCAATACAGACCCTGTGCACAAGGTCAGCATTATACCGCGCGGTATGGCACTCGGCGTTACACAGCAGCTGCCTGAAGACGACAGATATACTTACGACAAAGAATACCTGCTAAACAGGATTGCCGTTTTGATGGGAGGAAGAGCAGCAGAAGAGATTATACTCGGCATAATAACAACAGGGGCAGGAAACGATATAGAGAAAGCGACGGATATTGCAAGAAAAATGGTGTGTGAGTGGGGTATGAGTTCTTTGGGTCCTATTTTCTTTTCGGAAGAAGGCCAAGAGGTGTTTTTAGGACGTGATATGGGAATAAAAAAAACATACGGTGAGGATACGGCAAAGATGATAGACAAAGAAATACATGCTATTGTGGAAAACGCTCACAAAAAAGCAAAAGATATAATAGAAAATAATAAGGATAAAATAGAGAAGATGGCCAATATGCTCCTTGAAAAAGAGGTTATAAGCTCAAAGGATATAGATGAAATATTGGGAATAACCGATGAGAATAGAGCCGCTTGATATAGACTCGCTTGAAACGGCAAGAAAAGAAATTCTATCTGTTGGGGCTGACAAAATTGCCGTCGGTATAATGGACAAAAAAGCCGTAAATTTGGCGTTTAAAATTTATGATTGCAAATTCTACCATGCAAATCTCCTAAAACAGGAAGCTTTGTCCATAGGTTTGGAAACAGCCGTTGAAAAAGACACGATAACAGCCAAAACCAAAATAAGCGATTGTCTGATTTTTGGTGATATTAAGCGTTTTCTGATTCTATCTGAGAAACTTAAAAAACAATCGTTTGAATTTTTGAGAATATTAGGCGAGAAACTTGAAACATACATAAAAAATATAACGAACAATAGAATTATATTCCGTTATAAAAACCGAACCATAAATCTAAACAAAAGATTCCTGATTGTGGGAATTTTAAACGTAACTCCCGACTCATTTTCTGACGGCGGAAAATACAACACACTCGATTCTGCCCTGAAAAGATGCGAAGAGATGATTAAAGAGGGGGCGGATATTATAGATGTTGGCGGAGAATCAACAAGACCCGGTTCAAATTCCGTTTCTTATGATGAAGAATTAAGAAGAGTTGTTCCGGTTATTGAAGTAATAAAAAGGAGATTTGACGTAACTGTTTCCGTTGATACGTATAGATCAGAAGTTGCAAAAGCCGTCTTGGAGCTTGGGGTAGATATAATCAATGACATAAGCGGACTAAATTTTGATGAGCAGATGCCTTCTGTTTTATCTAAAAGCAGCTGCGGAATAGTGGCTATGCACATAAAGGGAAAGCCCAAAGATATGCAGAAAAATCCGCATTATGAGCATTTAATATGTGAAATAAACGAATATTTTGAGGATATTTTAAAAAAAGCCGAATTAAACGATATAGAAAAAGAAAGAATCGTGCTTGACCCGGGGATAGGTTTTGGTAAAAAGTTTGAAGATAATTATAAGATAATAAATAACCTGCAATCTTTTAAGATTTTCTCAAGACCGTTGCTTGTAGGGCTGTCGAAAAAGAGCTTCATAGGATATACATTGAACGAAAAAGATACCAAAAAGAGGCTTTTTGGAACAATCGGGGCGAATGTCACAGCATTTTTAAAAGGCGCAAGAATATTCAGGGTTCATGATGTAAGGCAGAATCTTGAGGCTATTAAGCTTGCCGCAAGCATAATACAAGAGAAAAAATATTCTTAAACTATTACTCTTTCGTCTTGTTTTCTTTGTTTAAAGCGACAGGTTCTTTAACGTGAATATCAAGTTGCGGAAACGGTATTGTAATGTCGTTTTCATAGAGAGCATTGTATATCATAATGAGAAATTTGGATTCCGTTCTTCTTGGATAAACAACATCCTCACCCTTTACCCACACATCGAGATTGAAATCAACGCTGCTG
>JALTDI010000072.1 GCA_027074255.1 Desulfurellales bacterium | reverse complement strand
TTTTTTACACTATTTGTGTTCAGCGGTTACGCAATGCCGTCATTTTGGCTTGCCCTTCTTTTAATGATTCTTTTTGGAACAAAGCTGCACATACTGCCTCTATCGGGACTTCATTCAATGAATATAAAGCCATATACGCTATCCTATTATTGGGATTTGATAAAGCATTTAATTTTGCCTGTTTCAATAGGAGTTTACGGCTCACTGGCAGGTTTTGCAAGATACATAAGAAAAGGTGTTATAGATGTTCTTGACAAGGATTTCATCAGAATGTTATACCTAAACGGGGTGAGCAAAAAAAGGATATACATACACACTTTAAAAAACGCCATGCTGCCGCTTGTCACTATCTTAGGGTTGTCCATTCCGGGGCTTATCGGCGGAAGTGTTATTATTGAATCCATATTTGCCATACCCGGGATGGGTCAACTGTTTTATCTATCGGCTATGTCGAGGGATTACCCGACAATAATGGGCATTTTAACAATAAGCAGCATATTGACTCTGCTTGGAAACCTGATAGCCGATATAACTTATGCACTCGTTGACCCGAGAATAAGATATTCCAAATAATGAAGCTTATGTACGGAAAGGGTTATGAATTTTTTACATAACATTGAGACTTATCTGAAATATACGGTAGCCGATATAAGTATGAGCAAACTGCTCATGGCTCTTTTCATCATATTTGTTTTTCTTTTGTTAAGACAAATCTTTTCAAAGATAATAATAAAATATCTAAAAAAAATAGCGAGAAGGACAAAAACATCGCTGGATGATGAACTTATAGACACAATTGAACCGCCATTGAAGTTTTTAATCGGAGTTTTGGGATTTTATTCGGCTTTCATCTACCTTAATCTCGGTGAGAAATACAACCTTGCTGCTGCAAAAACACTGTTTTCCTTCATAATATTCACATCGAGCTGGGCTCTTTTGCGCGCAGACAATATTCTTACAAAGAGCTTAGAGATGTTCTTTAAAAAGAAAGATTACGATGTAGCATTGAGTTTTATACCGTTTTTTAACAAGTTCATAAAGTTTTCCATTATAGCATTTGCGATAGTTGTTATTATACAGACCTGGGGTTACAACATCGGCGCACTGATAACGGGATTAGGGATTGGCGGACTTGCGGTTGCCCTTGCGGCAAGGGATACACTGGCAAATCTATTCGGCAGCTTAATGATTCTCTTTGACAGACCATTTACAATAGGCGATTGGATTAAAACTCAATCAACAGAAGGCGTCGTTGAAGACATAGGCTTTAGAAGCACAAAAATCAGAACCTTCGAAAATTCACTCGTGTCAGTACCGAATTCACAAATAGCAAACGAACCTGTTGAGAATTTTTCCCTGCGCAAAAGGAGAAGAATCAAGTTTACAATCGGTGTAACATACTCGACACCCACTCAAAAAGTCGATTCTGCCGTTAAAAAGATTAAAGAAATGCTTAAAAATCACCCCGATATCTATCAAGGCACTCTGCTTGTATATTTTACCGAGTTTGCAGACAGTTCTTTAAATATATTTGTTTACTGTTACACAAATACCTCGGTTTGGCAAGACTATCTGAACATAAGACAGGATATCAATCTAAAAATAATGGCAATAATGGAAGAGTTGAATGTAGAATTTGCATTCCCGTCACTCTCCGTATATATGGAGAAAGATGAACAAAAAACAGATTGAGCAGCTAACCTTAAACGGATTGGATAAAGGATTATCTACATCATTTAAACTGATTAAAACAATAGTGCCGTTTTATATCGCCATAGATTTACTCAACCACACTCAATTTGCAAATCGCTTGGGGGAAGCTTTATCGCCCGTTATGTATATATTCGGTTTAAGCGGAAAAATGTCCATAGCGATAGTGAGCGGATACTTTGTAAATCTATACGCAGCCATAGCCGTCCTGATTCCGCTGTCGCCGAATTGGAAAGAGGTTACTATTGTGGGTTTAATGACAGGCATATCACACAACCTTGTTATTGAAGGCGCTGTCCTGCATAAAACGGGGGCCAATGCTTTTTTAACGATACTTTTGAGGATTTTTGTTTCATTAATAGCCGGTATTTCACTCAATATGTTATTTAGAGCAATTTACGGATAAATAAATGCTTATACATGCAATAATAGGAAGCATAAAATTATCCGCCAAACTCATATTAATCATAGTGCCGCTGATGGTTGTCTATGAATTTTTGGAAAACAGCAAACTGTTCAAAAGAATACTCAATTTCCTGTATATCTTCATGAAGCCGCTCGGCTTTTCAAAAGAGGCAAACATATCCATGCTAACGGGTATATTTCTCGGCATAACCTACGGCTCGGGTATTTTAATATCCCAATCCGAGCAAAACAAAATCAACAAAACGGATATAATGCTGACCGCTGTTTTTCTATCTATGTGCCATGCCGTTATAGAAGATACGCTAATATTTGTTGCAATAGGAGGAAACGGATTTTTTATGCTGGGAACGCGCCTTATTATTGCAGGAATTGTAACGTATGCATTTTACAGATACATTAAGCTAAAATTCAGATAAAGCCTAACTTAACTCTATTTTCTTCGCTCAATCTATCCTTACTCCACGGCGGGTCAAACGTCAGCTCCACTTGTACGTTTCCTATTCTATCTATTTCTTTTAATTTTTCTTCAACTGTTTTAACCATCCTAAACCCGGCAGGACAATGCGGGGTTGAAAACGTCATAACTATTTTAACATCGTTGTTTTCAATGTTTATATCGTATATCAGCCCCATTTCAACTATATCTATTATAGGCATACAGGGCTCGTATATCTCTTTTAACTTGTCAATAACAACACTCTTGTTAATCATTTTCCTCCGCACCAATCAAGTATGGTATTGAAATACTTTTTTCTATCCAAATCGTTAATCTTCCTTTTAAGCATAAGACTTCTTGCCAATTTATTATTCCCGTCATAGGCATAAGCTATGGTTAGATAATCCCTGTACATACCCTTATTGTTAATCATAGAAAAAAATCCGAATGCCGCATAGAGTCTCGATAACCACATATTGCTCACATTTTCGTTTTCAAGTTTCTCAAACATCATTTTCGCTTTTTTATACATAGAACAATACCCGTAGGCTGAAAAAATGCAATAATCTGCTGCAAAAGAGCTTCGCAGCGAACGAAAATAGTTTACGGCCTTTCTGCATTGATGAATCTTTAAGTAATAAATACCGGAATTGGTTTTGATTTCGGCCTTTTTGGATTTTTTATGAATGGATGGCGTAGGCTTGTAAGAAGAGCCGCTCTTATATTCAGGATATTTTATATTGCTTGTACATGAATAGATTAATACTGCTGCAAAAAGCAATAAAAACCCATACAATTTTTTATCGGGCATCTTTAAATATTCTGTGCATATTCTCAAATGCCGTTTCTATCCAATCTTCGGCATCGTCTATGTAACTTATCAGCATCTGTTTCATTTCATCGTCCTTATTTAAATCAAGCAAATAATATGCAGCAGTACCGCCTATAATCGAAGCCAGCAAAGAAGGTATAAACTTTGCTTTCTTCATAGCAAGTTTTGTAAACAAAACGCTGCCAACAAACGCTCCGACACCTACATAAATGGATTTAACCGTATTATCCTCACCTCTGATAAGGTCTATCGGTGCGACATACAGCCCGTATTCCGTTAAAGC
>JALTDI010000071.1 GCA_027074255.1 Desulfurellales bacterium | reverse complement strand
TTACGTTTCTTTTAATTCTGCTGGCAATAAACCTCGTAAACTCACGATACGGCAGAGCATACAAAACAATTAAATCGAAGGAAAATGCTGCTTATGCTTTCGGCATCAACGTTCATTTATACAAGGTTTTTATTTTTACAATCAGTGTTTTTTACGCATCGCTGGCCGGCGCCCTCTATGCATTTTATATAGGTTTTATCTCTCCCTCGTCATTTGGACTCGTGCAGTCCATTGACTATATTGTTATGGTGGTTATAGGCGGAATGGGCAACTTTTTCGGTATATTTTTCACAACGGTTATTCTATCCCTGCTGCCTAATATTTTGACATCAATGGAGGATTATTGGCCTATTGTTAACGGACTTTTACTTATTTTTGCCATGATGCTTATGCCGAACGGGCTAAAAAGGCTGTTTTCATGGATAAAATAATATCGATAGAAAACTTAACGAAGAGCTTCGGAGGCATAAAGGCTGTTGACGATGTATCGTTTTTCGTAAAAAAAAGTGAGATTAAGGCATTAATAGGTCCAAACGGTGCAGGCAAAACAACTCTGTTTAACGTTATAACGAAGCTCTATTCAAAAGATAAAGGCAGGGTTCTTTTTATGAATAAGGATATGGAACCTTATAAACCGCATAACCTTATAGAAATCGGCATATCGAGAACCTTCCAGAACATTCAGCTTGTTGATGAAATGGATATTTTGGAAAACGTTATGCTGGGATGCCATACGAATACCAAAACAAATATGATTGATGCTTTTTTACACTTGCCTAAAAATAAAAAGGAAGAAAAAAAAGCCGCAGAAAATGCCTTAGAAATTCTCAAATTCCTAAAAATAGATGATATATCCGACAAATATCCCAGTGAAATACCCTTTGGGTATAAAAGGCTCGTAGAAATAGCAAGGGCTTTGTGTATAAAACCTGTTATGCTCCTTCTCGACGAGCCGGCAGCCGGTCTCAATGAATCCGAAACCAACAGGCTGCTTAAAACTATATTCAGAATCTGGGAGCAGGGTGTGAGTATATTGCTTATTGAGCATGATATGAATCTCGTTATGAACTGCTCGCACTCCATTGTCGTTATGGATAACGGAAAAAAAATAGCAGAGGGGCCGCCCAGCTATATACAGAACAATAAAGAAGTTCTAAAAGCTTACTTCGGAAAGTAAAATGTTAAAAATTGAAAATGTCAGTGTTTATTACAACAAGGCCCTGGCCATAGAAAATATATCTTTGGAAATCAAAAAAAACGAAGCAGTATGCGTGCTCGGTTCAAACGGTGCAGGCAAAACAACGCTTTTAAACGCCATTTTTAATATTATTCACAAAACAGGCAAGGTTTTTTTCAACAATATTAACATTACCTTATTCCCGCCGCACAAAATTGCAGATATGGGATTGGTGTATGTGCCGGATAAAAGAACGATATTTAACGAATTAAACGTTTATGAAAACCTCGAGATTTCGGCTCACAAAATAATAAAAGAAAAAGGCAGAAAACACTTTACGAAAAACCTCGAAGCTATTTTTGAACAATTCGGCAACCTCTATGAGAAAAAAACACTTCAAGCGGGATATTTATCAGGTGGAGAGCAGCAAATGCTTTCAGTTGCCCAGGGGCTTATCAGGTCTCCCGAAATGTTTGTTATGGATGAGCCGACAGCTGGCTTATCTCCGAAACTGATGGATGCCGTTTTTGATTTTATATCTTTTATGAGAACTCAGCATATAACAATTTTAATAGTTGAGCAGAATGTAAATAAAACTTTGAAAGCTACCGATAGGGCGTATATAATGGAAGTAGGCAGGATTGTAGATGAGGGTCATTCTTTGAAATTTTTGGATTCAGAAAGCATTAAAAAAGCATATCTTGGGGGATAGATGTTTAAAAGAGTAGGTATTATCTCAAAAACAAAGGTTAAAAACATGGCCGATGTAATAGAACCTCTCATTGACTATCTAAACAAAAACAATGTAGAGGTTATTTTAGGCTGTCAGGCTGCTTCCATATTTGAGAGCAAGGAGTGCATTAAAAGGGAAAAATTAAGTCTGTATGTAGATTTGATTTTGGTTTTGGGAGGAGACGGAACATTCATAGCCGCGACAAGAGCCATAAATAAATCAGAAAGGGACATACCAATTCTGGGCATAAATCTCGGCAATATGGGTTTTCTTACAGAGGTGCCGCTTAGTGATATGTATACCACACTCGATAATATTTTTATTAAAAAGCGCTACTCTATTGAAGAAAGAATGATGATTGACGTTGATATTTATAAAAACGGTCAATTCTTAAAAAAAGAAACCGTGTTCAACGATGTCGTTATAAACAAGGGTGCGCTTGCAAGAATCATTAAAATAAAAGCTGTTGCAAAAATTGAGGAGAAGGAATATATCGTGGCCATATACCACGCAGACGGATTGATTATCTCAACGCCTTCGGGCTCGACGGCATATAATATGTCAGCAGGAGGCCCCATCGTTTATCCCTCACTCGATTCGTTTGTCTGCACGCCGATATGCCCTCATACCTTATCCAACAGGCCACTTGTTATCCCTGAGAATATTGAACTTATACTTAGTTTAGAGGATAAATCGGAAGATGTGATGCTTACGCTTGACGGTCAAATAGGTTATAACATTGACGATAGCTACACCGTCCATATATCCAAATCGAAAAGGCTCATAAAGATATTGACCTCTTTAAATAAAAACTACTTTGACATTTTGAGAGAAAAGCTCGGTTGGGAAGAGAGAAAGATTAGAAACGTAAAATGCTGAAAAAAATAGAAATACGAAACTTTTTAACCATAGAATACATATCCTTAATTATGGACGATAAACTTACAGCTATAATAGGTGAATCAGGAGCGGGGAAATCCTTGATTTTAAAAGCGATTGAGGACGTTTTTGCTCAAAAAACACCTACGGATATCATAGGAGGATTCGGCACAGAAAGCATCATAAAGCTTCTGTTTAACTTAGAAAATGAACAATTGAGCATAATGTCAAAATTCGGTATAAAAGAAGACGAAATTTTGATAGAAAAGATAATTAAACCCGGAAAAACAAAAGCCTATATTAATCATGAGCCGGTTAGTTCAAGGGTATTGTATGAGATTAAGGATACATTGTTAACAGTAGTATCCCAGAATTATAACTTCGGCGCATTTGACAGCGACAATGTATTAAATATAATAGATAAAATAATAGATAAAAAGATAAAAAAAGAGTTCGAAACGGCTTACAGCGATTTTGTTTTTACGCTGAATGAAAAAAAGGGGTTAGAAAATCAGGTTGAGGTTATCAGCGAAAAACATCCGGAAATATTAATAGAATCCATAGAAAGGACAAATCCCAAAAGCGGAGAATACGAAGAGCTGTTAAATTTAACGGAGAGAATAAAATCCTCATCCGTAGTGAAAGAAAAAATCACAAAAATGGTGTCTCTTTTGTATGAAAGTGATGACGGAATCGAAAAAACAATCAAAGATTTTGAACTGTCAGCTGAAAAAATTAATTCCCTCGGATTCAAAGCGGATAATATACAACAGGCTTTTGAAGAGATATCAAGCATAATCCATAACATAAAGAATGACCTTTATTCACTCATAAACAATACTGATGATGAAAAAGATATAGACGCCATAGAATCGAGACTGTTTGAGCTTGAGCAGCTTCAGAGAAAATTC
>JALTDI010000070.1 GCA_027074255.1 Desulfurellales bacterium | reverse complement strand
GAATGAAGATAAAATCGCTTAAAGAGCTGATTGACTTGGTTCCTCTGCTCATTTACGGCGAAAATGCTATGGGTTTAAGCGATTTGGGATATGCACCGTATCAAATGAATGCCCTCAACCCTGTTGTCGTCTATATAAACGACAGGGAAGCAATAGACCCCTTCGGAGGCAATGGACTTCAGCTGCTCGGACAGCTTGATATGGGTTATGTTGACCATGTTGAAATATATGCAGGGCTTCCCTCATACGAGATAGGATTTGACAGTGCGGCAACGGTTATAAAAATTTATACTAAAAAAGGATACAGGGAAAACGCAGCCGTCTTTGGCTCTTCTTATGCCACATACGGCACAACGGATAACTTTATAGATATGGGAAGCAGCTTAAACAACGGCTGGTCTTATTTTGTTTATCTTGACAACAGAAGGCTGCATAGAAAAAAATCCTATCACGACCACCATATGCTGTCGAAGGATAAAACGGGGACTGATTTTTGGGGGGAACTTGAAAACGATAATTATCGCTTTGAGGTCCAAGGTGTCGGAGGGAAGATAGACAACTTTATAGGTGATAGCTGGAATATGAATGTCAAAAAGAACAGAACCGATTATCAATATATCTATGGCGGATTATATTATACATCAGACGATAAAGACATAAAAGCACATATTAATTACTCCTACACATTAACTAACACTACTCAAATTTCAGATGGCCCGCTGGGCGTTATGATGAAAAAAAAGGAAATAAATCCCTATTTAACTATTCTTATGCCCTACCTTTTTGACACTAAGGAAAGCAAGCTTGAAGAACATCTTGCAAATCTTGCAGTAAGAAAAAAAATTAAAATAACATCTTCGGATAAGTTGATGATTGGAACAAGAGCGAGATATGAGAAATTTATATTCAAAAAAATAAAATTGGGTAATGTTGAAATTCCTCAAAACAGCTTCAACAGGGAATATGTGCTAACAGGATATATTGAAAACAAATATTCCATAAACGACAAAAATCTATTGACCGCTTCATTAAAGGCTGAGAAACATTTTGAAAACGGCGGTGTAAAAAATTATATGCTATACGGCTACAGGCTGGGATATATTTTCAACAATGAAAACCTTACATCCAAGACCTTCTTATCCTACAGCGATTTAGCCCCGTCACCCTATGTTCTTTATAATCAAAAACGGATGTTTCCTGCACATTCGATAAGCAAAAGAAAGGG
Organism: Desulfurellales bacterium; assembly: GCA_027074255.1. Taxonomy (GTDB): domain Bacteria; phylum Campylobacterota_A; class Desulfurellia; order Desulfurellales; family Hippeaceae; genus S144-51. Next base: position 10,582 of record JALTDI010000070.1, on the reverse strand, counting down.
CTTAATGATTTCATCAGAGGTCATATACAGGCACAATCGTTCAGTTTATGAGTTTGAAGCCGGGAAATTATACTATTTTCACGCCATATATTTTGATGAAAACGGCTATCATAATAGCGACACTCGAAACGTATTGAGTTTTGTATCTTCGAGGTATAAATACAATTTTGACCCGTTTAATTCCATCAGGCTTAATGTTTGGCTTGCTCATCTAAAAACTGCAAGCGACTTGTTCAAGGTTTACGGCGGCTATATAATGCTATTTAATAAAATAGGCAAATTTGACTTTTACAACTCTCTTTCTTATAGAAAGAATAGATATTTCAGCTCCACAAATGCTCACGCACGCTACAACCTTGATTCAACTATTACATACTATGCCTCTAATAACCTGTCTTTACATATAAAAGGAACGAATCTGCTGAATAAAGCAACAAAAACGGATTATATGCGCATAAATCCTTTAAATTGGCAAATTACAAGATTAAACGGTGTCCCGGATTTTGATAGACAAATCTGGATTGGCTTGGAGTATAAGTTTTGAGAAAGATTGCTGCTGTCTTATTAATATTGTTATCATTTTCTTTGTTCTTTTCCATGCCCTCACGCTCTGCAAATTTGACGCTGTGCGATATTAAAATAGCGCTAATCTCAAAAATAGCGCATGCTATCGTGGAGAAAAAGGTTGTCAATGTATATCTCGGCGATAAACAATTCTTGAAAAAACCAAAAGATGAATTCGGCATTCGTTTTGTTAAAAATTGTGAAAATGCACAGCTTGTCATAGCTCGCAATATACAATCGATAAAAAAAGCCTGTAAGAAAAAATTCATATTTGTCACAACATATAATGCGTATAAAAATTCCGGTTTTGCAATAGGAGCGTTATTTTGGCAAAAGGGCAGGCCGGAGTTGCTGTTTAGGGAAAAGAACCTTAAGAAAATGCACGTAGATCTGCCTAAAAGTTTCAAAAAATATATAGATTACTAACCATGTCAAACCGCATATTATTTTTAGAAAAACTCTTTTTTGCTCTGTTCGCCCTGCTTTTTGTCAGCATCGGCTTCATATATTTGAAATTCGATCAAACAATAGAAGCAACCTCTAAAAATATAGCCGGTATAGAGGTTAGCGATACAAAAAGGGTTGCAGATACCATAGACAAGAATATAAGACTGTATGCTTCAAAAAATTTGTACGATAGATTAAAAAACAGCCCCACTTTAAGGAGAAGACTGAACAAAATACTGTCTTTATATATTAATAAAAATATAAAATACGTATATGTCATCTATAAAGATAGAATGGGTTCTTTTAGATACCTCCTGGATGGTTCCAAAAACCCGAAAGAAAGGGGAGTGTTCAAACAGAAATTTATACCTATCAGCAGTATTTGGAGCAAGTGTTTTAAAACCGAAAAAGATGTCTTTGCAAAACAAAGAACAATATCTACTCTCTGGATTACCTATCTTCATCCTATTATAGCGGATTCAAAAATGCAGGGTGTTCTGGCTTTGGATATGTCGTTAAATGCTTACGAAAGCATAAAGTGCGCCCTTAATCCGCTGCGGAATTATATTGCTTATCTGCTTTTCTTTGAAGTGTTTGTGATATTGATTATTATACTCCAAATAATCTTATTTGTTCAGGAAAGGAGGGTGGCAAGGGTTGATCCTTTGACACGGCTCTACAACAGGAACTATCTTAAAGACAAAGCAAAGAATATCGATTTAAATCACATTTATGTTGCCATGATTGATATAGATTTTTTTAAGAAGGTTAATGATACATACGGGCATGATGTCGGCGATATAGTATTGAGAATAATTGCAAAGAAAATCATCGCTTATACGAGGGGAGAAGATATTCTGATTAGATACGGAGGAGAGGAATTTATTGTTTTGTTTTCAAGAACTCAAAAAAATCAATCTGATGAAAGTATTATCTCAATAGCAAAGAGAGTGCAGGAGCAAATCTCAAAAGATCCTATTAGAGTCAGGGACCTAAGAATAACCGTTACCGTCTCCATGGGATTAGACCCCTTTACATATAAGAGAAGCTCCCTTGCCGAATCCATATCTATTGCCGATGAGATGCTTTATCTGGCAAAACACAACGGAAGAAACAGGGTTGAGGTAGCTAAATCGTAATCTTAATATCTATTATCAAAAGTCATTTATGCTTGACAAAGCTTAAATTTAACCTATAATTTATTTAGTATGTAATTATCGTAAAGGTGAGGTTATGAAGATAAACAACCAGGATTTTCTCCAGATTGGAGAAGTTGCTAAAAAGCTCGGTGTAACAACAAGAACAATAAGATATTATGAAGAAATAGGGTTGATGAGTCATCCCAAAAGACTTGACGCAGGAATTCGAGTCTACACCAAAGATGACATAAAAAGACTAAAATTTATACTGAAATTGAAGGAATTGGGTATTTCCTTAAAGGAAATGCTTGAACTTGCCCAGGTGTATGAAATTCATAAAACTCCTGAAAAAATAATACCCAAATTGATTGAGATTCTTGACAATCATATCTCGAAAATAGACAGCAAAATAACAAAGCTTGCATCTTTAAGAAGCGATATAATTAATTATAGGATAAGGGTTTTAAACGAAACAAAAGAACATGCAAAGGAGGGGGAAGAATGAGAAAGATATTTGTTTTTTCACTGTTGTTTATCGTAATGGCATCGCTGTCTCAGGCAAAGGAGATTTCAGGTGTTAACATGCCCGATCAGTATCAAATCGGAAAGACGGTTTTAACGCTGAACGGAGGGGCTGCAAGAAGGAAATTCATATTTGTAAAGATTTATGTCGGCGCTCTTTATGTGGAAAAGAAATCGTCCGACCCTAAGGATATCCTTAACCAGAACTTAAAAGTTATCAGAATGCATTTTACTTATCATAAAGTCACAGCCAAAGAAATAAGGGATGCATACAGAAGTGATTTGAAAAGGGTGGATCCTAAAATAAATAACAGCCCTGCTGAAAAGAAATTCTTTGCATTATTAAACTTTGACGTAAAAAGCACGGATAATATGGATTTGATATTCACTAACAATACATTGACAGTTCTGTATAATTTGAAAAAGATAGGAACGGTAAAATCGAAACAGCTTACTGATGATGTTTTAAATATCTATATAGGCAAAAAACCGGTGCAGGAAAGCTTAAAAGAAGGTCTTCTCGGAAAATAGTCATGAAATATACAGCGGAAATAGAGGTGAGGTTCAATGATTTGGACGCTTACGGTCACGTCAATAGCGCAATCTATTTTACCTATTTTGAAGCGGGCAGGGTTAAACTGTTCAAAGACCTTTTCATAAACCTTATGTCAAAGGGTGTGGTATTCCTGATAGTAAAGGCGGAATGTGAATATAAAAATCCGATTGAGTTATCCGACAAGGTGTTTGTTGATATAGATGTGAAGGATATAGGAAAAAGCAGCTTTACTCTTACCTACAGTCTGCATAATGCAGAGAAGAAGATTTTTGCCGTTGGTAAAACGGTTGTTGTCTCATACGATACAAACAAAAAGAGCGCTATAAAAATACCCGATGAGTTTTTAGAGCCTTTAAAGAGAGATTAGGTTAGGTTTTATTTTTAATTTTTGTGATTGATTTTTAGTCTTATAATGTGATATGCTTAGCCTATGGCTTTAATTAAACTGACAATAAAACATCTTATCTTTGATAGGATTTTTCTTGTCCTTGCATCTTTTGTTCTGCTTTTTGCTTTCATACCGGTCTTCAGCTATTTTTCAATGAGACAGCTCCAGGAAATATCTATTACAACCTCTTTAACATTAAATTCTTTTATACTTTTACTGATGACGCTTTTTGGCGGAACATTGGTTATGTGGAGAGATATAGAAAGAAAATATACCTATACGGTTTTGAGCTATCCCATCACGCGTACGAATTTTATATTGTCCAAATTTTTTTCCCTTATAATTATACTGTTTGTAATAACCATTATCAATTTTGCCGCATCTATCGTAGTCATACACATATCGGCGTCCCTCTATAAATCGACCCTGCCCATATTATGGTTAAATATTTTTGCGGCTTTTTTTATGGAGTTTTTGAAATACACGCTGCTTTTGGGGTTTATCTTTCTGTTTGCTTCATTTTCAACATCATTTTTTACACCTGTTTTTTCTACCATTGCCGTTTTTATAGCAGGTAATGCCTCACAGGGAATTTATGATTATATAATGAAGGGTTCAAATGAACTATCGCATTTTTCCAAACTCGCAGCCAAGCTTGTTTACTATGTGCTTCCCAATTTCTCATCTTTCGACTTAATTTCCTATGCAGCCTATTCATTGCCCATCCATATTCAATCAATTGTTTATACATCCGTATATTTTTTGTTGTATCTCGGCGCGGTTTTATCATTAAGTATAGCTGTTTTTAATAAAAGAGACTTCTCGTAGGAAAATGAAAAAACCATTAATCTTATGCGTATTGTTTATTTCTATCCTGACAATTTTTTTTCCCTACTTTTCAAAAGACATGAGAAGCAGGCCTCTTTTTGAAAAGCTGGGCTATACACCGCACGGTAAGTTTTACAGAGCCATCTTGGGCGAGTTCAGATGGTTTATGGGTGACTATCTTTCGTTCAAATCCATTATATATTATGGAGGCAATGTTGATAAGATAAAACAGGGAAAATTCAAAGATGTTGAATTTTATAACCTATTCGAAACCATCCAAACATCAATATTGCTGAACCCCTACAATGAAGATGCATACTACTTTGCGCAGGCGGCATTTACATGGAACATAGGGCATGCAAAAGATGTTAACAGACTTTTGAAATATGTCGCAAAATATAGAACTTGGGATTTTTTACCTCCCTTTTTCATTGGATTTAATTATGCCTATTTTCTGAAGGATTATGACAAGGCTGCGGTATATTATAAAAAAGCCTCAGCTATTTCGCATTCTGAGCTGTTTACTAATCTTGCGGCGCGTTATTTCTACGAAGGGGGGCGTACCGAGTTGGGTATATCATATTTAAAGATGATGATTAAAATAACAAGAAAAAAAAGCGTGAAAAAGGTTTATGAAATACGATTGAAAGCCTTGGATGCTATTTATAAAATAGAACAGGCAATAAAAAAATACGAACATAAATATCACAAAAAACCGCAGTCTATTAAAGAATTATTGAACGCCGGATTTCTTGATGAAATTCCAAAGGACCCCTATGGCGGCAAGTTTTATATAGATAAAAAGGGGAAGGTTCAAACAACGAGTAAGCTAACATTTGTAAAAAGAAAAGGATAAGGGTTATGGAAATGATTAAAGTCGACAATCTCCACAAAACATTCAAACTCAAGCTAAAAACTATAAAAGCCTTGAATGGTATGAGTTTTGATGTAAAAAGGGGAGAGATATTGGGATTTTTAGGGCCTAACGGTGCAGGAAAGAGTACAACAATAAAAATCATTATGGATCTTGTCAGGGCTGATTCAGGTACGGCTTTTATAAATTCTTTGAAATCTACAAACCCCGATTCGAGACTCAGGGTAGGATTTATGCCGGAAAACCCTCAGTACTACGATACCATAACAGGAATGGATTTACTTAAGTTTGCAGCTTCCATGTTCTCAGTAAAGGATGCAGGAAAAAAAGCTCATAAGCTTTTGGACGAATTTGAGCTGACGGAATTTGCAGATGTGAAGCTGAGAAAATACAGCAAGGGTATGATTCAGAGAATAGGTTTTGCCGCAGCGTTGATTCATGACCCTGATATATTAATACTTGATGAGCCAATGGGCGGTCTTGACCCTGTGGGCAGAATGATTTTTAAAAACAAGATGAAAGAATTAAACAAAAGCGGTGTAACAATATTTTTCAGCTCTCATATCATTCCCGACATAGAGGATATCTGTTCGCGGGTTTTAATAGTAAAGCAAGGGAAAACGATAAAACAATTTGATAGGGTTGATATACAATATTTGACTACATATGGCTTTAATATAATTCTTAGAAAAGAAGATGAAAAAAACTTGAATTTGAATGAAAATGAGATATCCAAAGGATTGTACTCTATAAAATGCAAAAAAGACGAATTAATTGAAAAAATTGAAGCTATTGAGAATAGCAGTGCTAAAATAGTGGATATAGAACCGCTTAAAAAAAGCCTTGAGGATATTTTTATTGAGATATTAAACGATTAAAATAAATTGAGATGATTGCTAAATTTTGAGGTTAATTCTCATAAGCAAGCTGTCTATTGTATCTTTTTCCCGGATTTGAGCCGCTCCGTATAAAACATTCACCTTAAATCTTTCATTACCTTTTTGAAACACTATCCTACCTATGATGAATTTTATTTTTTGTGCAAATATCTGGCATTTTTCCAAGTCTGTGTTATGCAGCAATATTCTAAAATCACCGTTTTCACATCTAAAAAGCATATCGCTTGAACGAACATTGTCAGATATTATCGCAGCAATGTGTTTTATGACGGAACGTTCAACCCCGGTTCCGTATTTTTCTTTTATCTGTCCCAAATTATTCATTCTTAAAATGATTAAGGATGTGGGAGCTTTGTATCTTTTTAGTGTATAGAGCTCACCCTCAAATGACATCTCAAAATACTTACAGTTTCCAAGCAGTGTGAGGGGATCTTGTATGCCCATCTCTGATGCGTGTTTTATGGAATCTTCCATTTTGTTTATATTTGTTTTTATATTGTCAATTGTATGCATAAGGTGAGCATATCTGTCTATGAATTTTTGAACTTTATTTTTTAGTTCAGCTTTTCCCCTGTCTGTATCGTGTTTAATGTTATTTATAGAATCATCAAGCAGTTTCTTTTCCTCATCAAGATTTATAATGAGATTTTCCTTTGTATCTCTAATTTTTGAAGCAATATCTTTGACTTTTGAATCCTTCATGGCCGAGGCTTTTAGCGCAAGTTCTTCAAATGCCAATTCTTTATCAACCCTCAGACAATCTTCCTCGCTGAAGCCTTTTTTCTTTGCATTTCTAATAAAGAGTTTCTTATATGTGCTGGGAAGCAGGGGGATTCCCTTTTTATTCACAAATTCGGTTATTTCTTTTTGTATTTCGAGTATATCCTTATCTTTCATAAAACACCATACCTATGAAATAAGCAGTCACATTGCCATGATAATAAAAAGACAGCAAAAAAGCAATAAAAATGTTTCTTTCTCTCTATGCGGTTTAAGTTGAATATAAACAAAATAGTTTTGTTTTGTCTGTAAATTATATAAAATGAGTTTATGGATGCTTTGCATATTTTTATCGTGTTTTTAATCGGCATAATTGTCGGATTTATAAATGTTCTTGCTGCCGGCGGGTCATTTCTGACACTTGCCGTCTTGATGGCGTTGGGACTGCCGCCGAATATTGCAAACGGTACTAACAGGGTAGGTCTGTTAATTCAAAACACATTTGCTTCGTCTAAATTTTACAGGCTTAAAATACTTGACCATAAATTCGTATTTATCATTGCACCGTTTGCCATCATAGGTTCTTTTGTAGGAAGCTACATTGCAACACAAATATCGAACGAACTGTTAAAGAAAATCATAGCTATACTTATGATTGTTGTCAGTATCTCAACCATATACAAGCCCCAGCAATTGATAAAAAGCAAATATTCTAATAAAACAAAGGCGTTGATATGCATTATATTTTTCTTTATAGGAATATACGGGGGATTTATTCAGGCGGGTGTAGGATTTTTCATAATTTCAGCAGCTGTTTGGAGTGGATTTAGCATGATTGAGGCCAATGCCGTTAAGGTTTTCACCATAACTCTCTATACATTTTTGATTTTACCTGTTTTTATTTATGCCGGTCAGGTCGATATCCTTGTAGGGATTGTGCTTGGCATTGGGAGTGTTATAGGGGCGAAGATGGCCATTTCCGTTTCAATCAAGAAGGGAGATAAGTTTATCAGGATTGCCTTACTGATACTGTTATCTGCATTTGCCGTTAAATTGTTATTCTTTTAAAAAAAGAGGTGTGCGATGAAGATTGCCATAGTTGCTATTGGAAATGAAATATTAAACGGTTCTATTACAGACACAAATTCAGGCTATATTGCCAGGGCACTCGAATCTGCGGGGTATAAAATTAATTCAATCCAAGCCGTAAGTGATAACATCAAGGAAATATCCCAAAACCTCAAATGCTTAATAGGCCTATATGATGTTGTTATAACAACCGGCGGCTTGGGTCCAACATTTGACGATAGAACTATGGAAGCTGTTTCTTATGCCGCCGATTCAAGGCTCAAATTAAACAGGGAAATCTATGCGGATATAATGAAAAAAGTAAAAAGTAAAAAGATAGCCGTTAAATTATCACATTTAAGGCAGGCTTATCTGCCGGATGACTGCGATATCTTAAAAAATGATTACGGTACCGCGCCGGGTATTTTAAAAAACGTTAAAGGAACAAATATTTTCTGTATGCCGGGCATTCCGAGCGAAATGAAGCCGATGCTCATCAATTATGTTCTGCCGAAAATATTATCTATTTACCCTGTAAAAAAAAGATACAGGTACGATTTGAAATTTACAGGCGTCCCCGAATCAGATATGGATGAATATTTAAAAAAAGTTGATACAAAGGGAATCGAGATAATACTTAACGCACAGGAAGGGGAGCTTGCCGTCAGAGTATTTTCAGATGACAAAACAAGGCTTGATTTGCTTTGTAAGAGTATTTATGACAAATTTTCCGACAATTTATATTCAAAAAAGGATGAGTTAATTGAAGATGTTGTGGATGATGAACTTTGTAGAAAGAATATGAGGCTAGGAATAATTGAGGATTTCAGCGGGGGATATTTAAGTCTGCTAATGTCGGATAAAAAAAGTTTTGCAGGTGCAATAGTAAATAAAAGCACGCATAAGGGTTTATATCATGACATTGAAAATGCGGATATAACGGTTTATCCCAACTCCTTAGAGGGCAGCGAATTTGTTGTCAATATTTATTACGCTGATAAAGTTAATCAAATCCGTACCAAATATATGGGTAACATAAACTTTATGAAAAAGTCAGCATCAAAAAGAACGCTCGGACTGCTTTATGAATTTCTTAAAAACCTTGATTTTTTTGAAAAAGGTCAATAGTATCTACCGAGTGTGAAGGAGGTTGCTTATGGAACATAAAATTAGGGTCTATTCTGACTCCGTATTGAGAAGAAAAGCTGAAGCGGTAAAAAAAATAGATGATGAAATTATAAGCCTTTTAAACGAGATGAAAGATATTATGTACACTCATAACGGAATAGGACTGGCAGCAGAGCAGATAGGAGTTTTAAAAAAACTTGTCGTTATTGATTTGAGAAAGGACGGGAACAATGATTTGATTCAGCTTATTAATCCTGAAATAATCGAATCGGAGGGCATTTATGAAGAACACGAAGAGGGATGTCTGAGCGTTCCTGGATATTATGATGTGATAAAGAATAGGAAAAAGGGTGTTAAAGTAAAATACATAGACATTGACGGAAATGAAAGAACAATAGAAACCGACGATTTTCTGAGTGTGGTTTTGCAGCACGAAATAGACCACCTAAACGGTATTCTGTTTGTTGACAGGCTTTCGCCTGTTAAAAAGGCCTTTTTTAGGAAAGAATGGAGAAAACTTCAAAAAGAAAGGAAAACCGCAGAATGAAAATCCTCTTTTTCGGAACAAGTGAATTTGCCGTTTCGCCCCTAATGAGTTTGATAAATTCTCATTTTGATGTTGTCGGTGTTGTAACTACCCCTGATAGAGCAGGAAAAAGAGGAAAAAAACTTATAGAGCCTCCCGTTAAATCTTTGGCTAAGCAATATTCTATAGAGATTTATCAGCCCGAAAGCCTCAAATCCGAAGATGCCTATGAGAAAATAAAGGGGTTTGATGCAGACATTTTTGTTGTTGTGTCGTATGGTAAATTTCTCACCTTGGATATCTTAAAACTATCTAAATATGAACCTATAAACATTCACCCCTCACTTTTGCCGAAATACAGAGGCCCCTCACCTATAAATTATGCCTTGTTAAACGGTGATAGATATACGGGAGTTTCTATTATAGGTGTAACGGATAAAATGGATGCAGGTGACATCTATATGCAGTGGATTGAGAAAATCTATGAAAAAGATAATTATGAAACGCTTCACAGCAGGCTGTCTCTTATAGGTGCAGAAATGGTTATGTGTACACTCTGCGGAATCTTTGAAAAACGTATAAAGCCGAGAAAGCAGGACGAGTCTAAGGCAACATTTACAAAAATCATAGAAAAGCAGGACGGATTGATAGATTTCAATTCTATGAGCGCCCGCGAAATCGTAAACAAAGTTAAGGCATATTATATTTGGCCGACAGCCTATTTTTCTCATAAAAACAAAATATTCAAGATTCTTGAGGCCGATATGCTAAATGACGAAGCTGCTGCATCAAAAGTGCTGAGGGTTTCAAAACACGAGTTAGTCATAGGCTGTGCTGAGGGCTCTGTTTCAATAAAAGCTATTCAACCCGAATCCAAAAAACCTATGAAAATAAAGGCTTTTTTGGCAGGCTATAAGTTTGAA
>JALTDI010000069.1 GCA_027074255.1 Desulfurellales bacterium | reverse complement strand
TTGCATTGACTTTTGTCTTCAACCCTTTGCCGACTGCCATAGGTTTGATGTCGTGATTGACATTTCTCGGAATAACTATGGTCCCATTTGCAAGACCTTCCATTATAAACTCTTCGCTTCTTTGCTCCTGTTTTGCAACGTATTTTATCTCTTCTGTGGCTATGCCTTTTTTGGCTGCTTCGATTTGTGTCATTCTTTAACTCCCGCAATAAAAATGTTAACAATATCAAGTCCGAATATACACAACTTTTTAAGGTTTATCAAACAAAATATTACACTTAACAATAAAATGTGCTTTTTTATGCAGCACCGTCAACTTGTAAAACTATAATAGCTTGCTTAATAGTAAATTTTTTTATATTTTTTAGGCCTTTATATAGAATCCGTTTTAAAAAACCTTCCGCCAATTCTCAATTCGACTACCCGGACAACAGCAAATTCCTGTTCACAAACCGAGGCCGAGAACAGCGCTCAGCTCCGGTTTAAAATTATGTTCTCCACTGAAATTCTTTAAACACTAAGAAAGCATCTTAATATTTATCGGTCTTAATAATCCGCCGCAAGATGCTTCTTGTAGAAAAGTAGATAATTTTTTTTATATTTGTGATTCAAAAGAAGTTTATTTAATTATAAACTTTTCGTACCCGCTTTTGCCAATCATTTCCGAATCTGCGTTAAAGCTCCTAACCGACCACTTGTATTCTTTGTTTTTCTTAAAATAGTGCCTAACTATGAAAGGAGGCATGGCGTAAGCCGCAGAAACCGTATAGGCTGAAAAAAGAGGTTTTTTATCCCCGCTTTCATAAAATTCAACGAAATAGAAATCGCTTCCGGCAACGTTTTTCCACATAAATTGTATAGGTTTATCTTTTTTAAAGACAATTACGGCACCGTTTTTAGGAAAAACAAGCTCCAATTTGCTTACCGTCTCTGTTTTTTGCTCAACAAAATATATGGCTTTGGGCATATCAAAAGCAGGCTTTGGCTCCACTATAACAAATTGTATAAAATGAGTTCCATATGAGAATGTAGGCAAAGGCGGTATGGACGGTGTTTTAAAGGTTATTCTCTTCCCGTATGCCAAATGTTTAAAAATCATTGGTGATAATACTCTTCCGTCAACAACCCAATAGCCTTTAAACATACCTGACCCGAAGAAATCTATATCGACATAAGCGGTTAATTTTTTGTTTTGTTTAACCGATATTTCGGCCCTTTTGTTCTTAAAATAAAGCCTGACTCTGTTTATTGTCAACGGCATAGCGGCTTTTGAAAGCAGATTCATGTCTATTTGAGCTTGAGCTTGCAGTCGGATGCCTCCGCTGCTTTCGCATACAAAGGTTCTTATATATTTAAAATGACTGACTTTATAATTTCTTGCCTTTCTAACAACTCCATAGGGTATATTTAGTAATTCCGATGCCTGTTTATTGTTTTCCGTTAAGCTTTTGCTGTCCCTGCCCAGAATTATTCCCGAATCAGAAACGAATTCCCCTCCCGTCGAATAAGGATGGTTTATGCAGGAAGAGGCTTTAAAATCATAATCTATTTTCTTAACAAAAGCTCTGTTAAACGGAACTGAAATCCGAGAAGGCGAGACGGATACTCCTAAGTGTGAGGGCGGTGTTACGTTTCTGATATTTATAGTCACATATACACTAACGGGCGGAGGCGGAGCCGTCGTGTAGGTTGTACAAGAAAAAGTTCTCCTGTATTTAAAACTTTGTTCATGTCCGTTTATGACCTGCTGTATAATATTAAAAGGAATGGTAATCGACTCGGAAATCATAGGGCTGCTGCCGGATAAAACCCTATTTATAGTGCCTAAGATTCTGCCTGAGTTTGTTACAAAATATCCCTTCTGGGAAGTTATCGAGCTGCAGCCGGTTGAGTCTATGTCATAATTCAAAGTTTTAACAGATGAAGTATTCGACGGTATGGATAATTGAGAAGGAAAAACAACAACTCCGAAAGCATAAGAAGAATATGCATATAATAAAACCGTGAAAACAGCTATGACTGCAATTTTAATCAATTTCATAACCTACCTCCTAAAAAATATATTCTAAGGGAACTTCAACAAAAAGTACAACATTAAAATCGTGGCCGCTGCTCCCGTTTACTTTATCTCTTCTATGATTATATGCACCTTGAATACCGACTGACGGCTTTTTTAATAAAATAAAATTGCTCGGAGTGTTCCATGTGTATGCAACCTGGAAAGTAGAGCCCAAATCCCTTTCATTAGAGGAGCCGTCGCTGCTTTTGCTTTTTGTATATGTTGCGGCACAGTCATAGCTTAAAGCATTAGAAAAGAAATTCCCGCCGAAGGATACGCTGCTTGTATATGTCCTTGTTGCAACCTCCGTCTGTATATCTACCGACCTGTTAAAAGATATGTTGTATTCCATGTGAAAATTATCAGAACTATAGGAAGGAGACAGGGTATAAGTTAGAGTTTTGGTATCCTGATTGAAGTACGTTTTGTCATTGGAAAAAGAATAGTCCGTACCGAAAATGATGCTCCAGACGTCTTTTGTATATCCTACGTCTCCGTGATACGTATCAGTAACAAGATATCTTTTTTCATCTTTGGACGGTTCATCCCTGCTCTTTTCTATATCTCTGCTGACAGCCAAATTAAAAGGGAAATTTTCGAAGCGACTCAATGAATAAGCTAAGTCCATATGAGTTGTATAGATAGTTGGAATCGTATCGTCATTTTTTAAATTATCCCTGTAGCGTGAAGCTGATAAATTAAATGTGTGGTACGTATAGTTTGCAGATGTTGTTAACGATAGACCCTTCTTGTTGTTAGTCAAACCTTCATTTCCTATGCTGTAATAGTCCGTACCTACATATTCATACATCAGGCTGTAATTGTATTTTTCAAAAAACATACCGTCCAATTTGACTTTGTATGCTTTATCCTTTTTACTGCCGAATGCGTCGTTATTATTGCTATCATACGATGAAAAATCTATCTCAGAATACATATTGATTTTTTCATCAAGAATAGGGGCCGAGACAACAAGACCGTAAACCTTGCCTTCTTCTATGGCATTCGTTGACCCTTCTATGGAAGATGTCCCGAAACCGTCTCCGTTTTTGCTGCCGTGTAAATATATTGCCTTAATTTTCACTCTCTCAAAGAACAAATTCTCCAAAGACATACCATATATACTGTTTGTGCTGCCTGCGTCCAAACCCATACCGTCTTTAAAACCGTATCTTTGTTTTGAATCCATCAAAAATGTTTCCAATTTATAGTTTTTGTACCCTACTTGAAATTGTCCTCCTCTGCTCGCCAATCCCTGAGCCGAATAATCCGATTCGTCAATTTGTATGTCGCCTATATTCAGCAGCAATGACACCTCGTCTTTACTGTATTGGGCATTAAAAAGATATCCTGCCAAATCAAGTCCTCTCTTTTGAGGAGCCTCAATGGATGTGCTTTGTTCCAAATATCTCGTGCTCATATTAAAAGAAGATGACCAGTTTTGATTTGCAATCTGCGTATTCAATGTTGGATTGGATTCTACGGAATAGTGCGGTATATTCGTCAATGAATCCGATTTTTCAAGTGTGTTTTTGTACACCGTTGTTGCGCTGAGCTTTGTTTTAAATACATCAAAAGCTCTCGTCTGCTTCGTGGAAAAGATATATTCTTTCTGCTGCTGCGATTCTTTTCCATAAACAACGGATAACTTGTGCTCGCCCGAGGCAAGCGGCACAAACACCT
>JALTDI010000068.1 GCA_027074255.1 Desulfurellales bacterium | reverse complement strand
AGGGTTGACTTTCACCGTATGAAACGGTATCTATCCTCTTAGCATCAACGCCCTTTGCCTCTAAATAACTTTTTGCAGCCAATGCCCTTTTCTCACCGAGTGCCAAGTTGTATTCCTCCGTTCCCCTTTCATCACAATTGCCCTCTATTCTAATTTTTACAGACGGATGTTTTAGCATAAATGAGGCTATATTATTCAAAATATCTACCGGATTTTCATTTATTCCATATTCGTCAATAGGCTCTAAATTAGAGCTGTTGAAATTAAAGTGTATTTCCTTTTTTAGGGACTTTATTCCCTGTTTGATTTGCTCTCTTTCGGTTATTAACTTTTGAGAGTTTTGGGAGCTATTACCGTATGAATTAACGGAGGGATATTTTATGCCGTTTTCCGCAGCGTTTGAAGTTTTATTCTTCGAGGCTGGCCCTTTAAGCATTTTAGAGTTGTTTAAATTTGAACATCCGCCTATCATAAACACCATAATAGCCATCGAAAGGAAATAAAAAAAGTACTTTTTCATTCTTTTGCTCCTCTACTTAATTTTCTTACTAACACTATCTCCATTATACATATTATTACTGCCCGTTGCAATAGAATAGTGATTGTTCAAAGTGTTAACTATATAAATACCTTTTTTGCCGTTAATATCGGCAGTTACAACAACAAACCTTGAATCGTAAGACCAACTTGGAGAATCAATATTGTAGCCTTCCATTACGGCTTTATCATTTGTTCCATCAATGTTCATAACCCTTAAATATACTTTTCCTTTATTAATTGCTATATAAGCTATTTTTTTATTATCCGGGGATAAAGCCGGGCTGGAGTTGTAATTACCGTTAAACGTAATTCTCATTGTTGTTCCGAAATTATTCAAATTCTTCTCGTATATTTGCGGAGAACCTGCTCTGTTAGACACAAAAATCATCTTTGAATAATCGGATGTAAAGGATGGAGAAACATCTATACCAAATGAATGAGTAAGGTTTCTTAAAACCTTCCCCTTGTCGTTTACAACAAAAATATCCACATCACCGTTTTTTGAAAATGGTATGGCAAATTTATTGTCATCGTATCTAACTGCTGTTATGCTTAAAGAGGATGCGTGAAACAGTCTTTTGACTCTACCTTTATAAAGATTGAGCAGGAAAACCGAAGGCTTGCCGTATCTGTATGATAAAAAGCTGATTGTTTGATTATTTATCCATTTAGGCAGTATATTCATAGTGTGCCAATTGGTTATTCTTCTTAAATTATCTCCATTAAAATCACATATATAGATATCCCTTATTTTCCCCCTGCCCTTTGCAAAAACAATCTTGCTCTCAAACGGGCCGTAGGTGCCGGTAACATAATTCATCAGCTCATCCACCACGATATTACCTACCCAATCAAAAGAAGATAAATCGGAAAAATATGAGTGGTCAAACAATATTGTTCCTTTTGCAACGTCAATCATTTTTATACTGAGATACATATTTTTGCCGTCTCTAAAAGCATTCCCATATATTACATAATTTAAGTTGTCTAATTTTGCAAGCCCGGCCACAACTTTGCTTGGCGCCTCGTATGAAAAATGCTGAGTTTGATCAGCCGCAAACAATCCTGAAATGGTTAAGTCTTTTATTATCGTATTTTGTAATTTTGTCACGGTTTTGTTGTCGCTCTGCGAGTGCTTAAATCCCCATAAGCCGATATTTATAGGTTTATAACCCGGATTTTCTATGGTAAATGTAAAGATTTTTGCATAAGAAACACCGCTTAAAATAAAAAAGATTGAAATCAAAGCTAAAAGTTTTTTCATTTTTTCTCCTCGCTATCGAATGTTATTATAAATTCCACATAGCCGTTTTCCAGTATATCCTTGGGAGGTCGCGGAAACGGTGTACTCTTTTGGATGGCTTCCATTATAGTTCCGTCAAAATAAGGGCTTTTAGAACTCTTCACAACCCTTATATAGATTAAATCACCCCTAAAATCAAGCCTAATATCGACATCTGTTGTATAATGATTGTTCTTTATGATACTTTTTTCGACTCCCCAATTGGAATATATGATATTTTTGATAAGCTGGATATAGCTGTATGCTATTTCCTGCTTCTTTTTACCCTCTTCTATCTTATTTTCAATCTCCTTTTTAAGTGATGATATTTTTTCTTTTATGAGGTTTTCTCTGATTTTTTCAATTCTTTCTTCCTCAGCTTTCCTTTTCAGCTGATTTATTTTATTTTTCAGCAATGCATTGAAAATATTGGGGTTTATTCGTTTCTTCGGCTTCAGTTTGGGTTTATGAACAGGTTTGGGCTTGGGTTTTGGTTTTGGCTTAGGCTTGGGTATCTTCACTTCTTTTTTCTTTATCGCTTTTTTAACCTCTAACTTCTTTTCTATCGTTTTTTTCTTATATGTTTTTAGAGGTACTATATCTACTGTATAAATTTTTTTATTTATTTTATATACGGTGTGCGTTTGTATTAAAAAAAGATATGCGGCAATAAAGATTATGTGGATTGCTATGGATATTAAAAAACTAATTAGTTTCATTTCTCGGGTTTTGTCGCTAACCCTACCCTATTAATACCCGATGTTTTTACTATATCTATAAGCCTGACTACAATACCATAGGCAACACTTTTGTCGGATTTGATTATAACGGTTCTATTTTTATGGCTTTTTAGAAAATCTCTTAAAGCTTTGTTCTGTACCAGAACTTTATCTATATAATAATTGCCTTTTTTGTCAATGGAAATTATGATGTCCTTTTTGCCGATATTTCTTGCAGCCGATGAGGTTTTCGGCAGATTCACTTTTATTCCTTTAACGAGCATGGGCGTTGTAACCATAAATATTATTAATAAAACGAGTATAACATCTACAAGAGGTGTTATATTAATGTCGGCAAACTGTTTGGTGCTGTTATATTTTTTCATGAGACATTGCTTCCAAAAATCCGCTGAGCTCTTCCATTAATGATGATAGTTGAGAATGGAGTATATTATATCCTATAACCGCCGGCACAGCAACGAATATACCCGCAGCAGTTGTGATTAGTGCTTCTGAAATACCGGGTGCAACCGTTGAAATGCTGACACTTTGAGCTGTTCCTATACTGCTGAAAGCATTTATAATCCCCCACACTGTTCCAAATAATCCTATAAACGGGGATGTTGCTCCGACTGATGCGAGCCAAGGAAAACTGCCTTCCAATTTCTTATTTACCATCTCCATAAATGTTGCTGCAGAAGCATAGCTGTCTTTGTTCAGCAGATACATATGAGCTGCATACGATTCGTTTATCTGGGCAAAAGAGGTTAAGGAACCTTTATCTTTTGATTCTATGAATTTACTGAAAAAAACGCTGTTCTTTTTTCCAACCGAACTTAACTGAAACCATTTATAAAACATAAAGCTCCAGGAAAATATGGACATTACGCCGAGCAGTGCAAGAACAATGATTGCTATTGAGCCTATATGCTCGAATCCAAAATAATTAACCATCTGCTACGTCTCCTTATGATGCAAATTTAAGCATCTTTGAATATTTATCGTATTTGTGCTGAATTTTCTTGAATTCAGGGTCATTGTAATTTAAGGATAAAAGCCTGTTTTTATAATCGTTTGCCTTTTTTTCTGCAGTTTCTTTGTTAATATCTTCCTTTTTATAAGCTTCGTCAGCTATAATTATCACCTTGTCGTCGGATACCTCAAAATATCCGTCAACTATAAGGAACTCTTCCTTTTCACCGTTTTCCTTTTCTATACCGACAACACCTATATCCAAAATTGTAATAAAATTTTCATGTCCGGCAAGAGCACCGAATTCACCGATTTTGCCGGGAGCATATATATATTTTACATTCCCTTCAAACACCTTGCTTGACGGTGTAACTATTGAGCAGCTCAAATCCGACATCTATATCCTCCTAAACAAGTGTTTTTGATTTTTCTAAGGCTTCTTCCATCGTTCCTACAAGATAAAACGCTTGTTCAGGTATGTCATCGTGTTTTCCGTCTATAATTTCTTTAAAATCCTTAATTGTATCTTTAATAGAAACATATTTTCCGCTTAAACCCGTAAACTGTTCGGCTACAAAGAAAGGCTGCGACAAAAATCTTTGTATTTTTCTTGCCCTGTTAACAATAACCTTATCTTCCTCGCTTAATTCTTCCATTCCAAGAATTGCGATTATATCTTGCAGCTCCTTGTATCTTTGCAGAATTTCCTGCACATTTCTTGCAACCTCATAGTGCTCTTTGCCCACAACAGCAGGGTCCAAAATTCGAGAGGTTGAATCAAGTGGGTCAACAGCAGGATATATGCCAAGCTCGGTGAGTTTTCTCGAAAGAACCGTAGTGGCATCAAGATGGGAAAACGTAGTGGCCGGGGCCGGGTCTGTTAAGTCGTCGGCTGGGACGTAAATGGCCTGAACAGACGTTATGGAGCCTTTCTTTGTTGATGTTATTCTCTCTTGAAGCTCGCCCATCTCCGTTCCAAGTGTAGGTTGGTAACCAACAGCGGAAGGAATTCTTCCCAAAAGAGCCGAAACCTCCGAGCCTGCCTGTGTAAACCTAAATATATTGTCAATAAATATCAAAATATCGAGATTCTTTTCGTCTCTGAAATATTCAGCAACAGTCAATCCAGTCAACCCTACCCTTGCCCTTGCGCCGGGCGGCTCGTTCATCTGACCGTAAATCAAAGCGGCTTTATCCAAAACACCTGATTCCTTCATCTCGTTCCACAAGTCGTTGCCCTCTCTTGTTCTTTCTCCTACACCGCAGAATACCGAATATCCGCCGTGGTGCATGGCAACGTTATGAATAAGCTCCATAATAAGAACTGTTTTACCTACACCTGCACCGCCGAAGAGCCCGGTTTTTCCACCTTTGGCGTACGGGCAGAGTAAATCTATTACCTTAATGCCTGTTTCGAACATTTCGTTGCCTGTTGCCTGTTCTTCAAGCAGCGGAGCCTCTTTATGTATTGGCCAGCGCAGTTCATAGCTTATTTTTCCCATTTCGTCAACAGGTTCTCCGACAACGTTCATGATTCTTCCGAGAACTCCATCGCCGACAGGAGTGGTAATATATTCGTTCGTATTGATAACGTCTGTTCCTCTGACAAGACCATCGGTCGAATCCATAGCCACTGTTCTAACCCTGTTTTCACCCAGATGCTGCTGAACCTCCAAAACCAAATCGCTGTTTAAGCCTTCTATGTTATCTTTTGATACCGTCAAGGCCGTATATATTGTTGGAAGATTACCCGATTCAAATTCAACATCTACGACTGCTCCGATAACCTGAACAACTTTACCTTTTTCTGCCATATTAAACTCCTTTTATTATTGTTTCATTGCCTCAATACTAGTTGTTATCTCAATGAGCTCCTTCGTAATTGCGGCTTGTCTTGCTTTATTAAATTCAAGAGTAAGATTTTTAATCATTTCGTTTGCGTTATTCGTGGCTGCATCCATTGCCGTCATTCTCGCGGCGTATTCACCGGCAAGTGATTCAAGCATACTGTCATACAAATTTATTTTTACGTATTTGGGAAGCAAATCATCTAAGACAGATGATTTATCCGGTTCAAACAAAAAATTCTCCTGCACATTGTCTTTGGAGACGGTCTCGCCGAAAGAAACCGGCATAACCCTCTTTACCACAACTTTTTGAACGAGAACATTCACAAATTTATTATAAACAATATAAACCTCGTCTGTCTCATCTCCTACAAAATCATCAATAATCTTTTCCATTATTTCGCTTGATACGGTAAAATCAACCTTATCCTTTAATATGTCGGAATAGGTATATTTCGGAGCTATACCCTTGAATTTAAAATAATTATTAGCAAATCTGCCGATTAGAGTTAGGTTGACGTTTTTACCGGAGAGTTTATCTTCTATGAGTTTGTCCACCTCTTTCAAAACGTTATGGTTAAACGCACCGCATAAGCCTCTATCGGATGTTAAAACTATAATGTCCACCGTTTTAACATCCTTAAATAACAAAAGCGGATGGTCCATATGAGAAGATGACTCAAGAGAATAAGATATCACCTGCTCAAGCCTGTTTATATAAGGCCTGAACTGCAAAGCCGCTTCCTGTGTTTTTCTTAGCTTGGCGGCTGCTACCATCTTCATGGCTTTTGTTATTTGTTGAGTTTTCTTGACGCTCGCTATCTTTCTTTTAATATCCTTCATGTTAAGAGCCATAGCTCAATTCCCCTTATTTCTTTAAGGCTTGAAAACCTTTTTGAATTCTTCCAAAGCTTTATCTATTTTGGATTTAAGCTCATCGTCTATTTTTTTCTTTTCATCGATAGAAGGAAGAATGTCAGGATATTGTCCTTCTATAAACTTGTACATATCTTCTTCGTATTTTTTGATATTTTGAATTTCAACATCGTCGAGGTATCCGTTATTCCCTGCATATATGATTAATACCTGCTTTGAAACCGGTAAAGGTGCATACGGAGGCTGTTTCAATATCTCCGTTAGCCTTGCACCCCTGCTTAACTGCTGCTGTGTAGCCTTATCCAAATCACTGCCGAACTGCGCAAAAGCAGCAAGTTCTCTATATTGAGCAAGGGACAGTCTGAGCATTCCGGCAACCTGCTTCATGGCCTTTATCTGTGCTGCTCCTCCAACCCTTGAAACAGAGATACCGGCATTAACAGCGGGTCTTGTTCCGGCATAGAACAGGTCGCTTTCAAGATAAATCTGACCATCGGTTATTGATATAACGTTTGTAGGTATATATGCAGAAACGTCACCGGCCTGTGTTTCAATAATAGGCAGAGCCGTTAAGGAACCGCCGCCCAAATCATCGGATAATTTTGCAGCACGTTCGAGCAGCCTTGAGTGAAGATAGAAAACATCACCCGGATATGCTTCTCTTCCCGGCGGCCTTCTCAAAAGCAGCGAGACCTGTCTGTAAGCCTGAGCGTGTTTCGTTAAATCGTCATATATTATAAGGGCGTGCATACCGTTGTCTCTGAAATATTCACCCATCGTAACGCCTGAATATGGAGCTATATACTGCAGAGGAGCTGGATCCGATGCTGTTGCTGCAACAATCGTTGTATACTTCATAGCCCCCATCTCTTCCAATTTTTTATAGATTCTTGCAACAGTAGAGCGTTTTTGCCCTACGGCAACGTATATACAATAAACATCGGTGTCTTTCTGATTTATTATTGTATCAAGGGCAATTTGCGTTTTTCCTATCTGTCTGTCTCCGATTATCAACTCCCTTTGACCTCTTCCTATCGGTATCATAGCATCGATTGCCTTGATACCGGTTTGCAGCGGTTCTTTAACGGGCTGTCTTTGAACTATTCCCGGTGCTTTAATCTCTATTCTTCTTGAGTGTTCGCTTTCTATCGGTCCTTTTCCGTCTATCGGCTCACCGAGGGCATTCACAACCCTGCCGACCATCGCCTCGCCAACAGGCACCTGTGATATTCTCTTTGTTCTTTTAACGGTGTCTCCTTCTTTTATATCAAAATCCTCACCAAGTACAATAACACCAACATTATCTTCTTCGAGGTTTAGAGCCATCCCTATAACGCCGTTTTCAAATTCCACAAGTTCGTTTGCCATAACGTTTTTTAGACCATATACCCTTGCGATACCATCACCAACACTCAAAACATTTCCAACCTCGCTCACATCAATGAATTCTTTTGCGTTTTCTATTTCTTTTTTGATAATATCGCTAATTTCGCTGGCTTTGATTTGCATTAAACACTCCTCCTTTTAAAGTGGCAATCTTAAAAGTTTTCGTTCAAGGTTGTTTAGATATGTATTTATGCTTCCATCATATACAATATCGTCTATTTTTATAACTATTCCGGCCATAAGGTTTTTATCTATCGAAAATTTGATTTCGATATCCTTATTGAATTTTTTCTCTAAATTGGTTTTTAACTCATTTTTCGAAATACTGTTTAATTCCACGGCACTTATTACAAAGGCTTTGAGCTTATTTTCTTTTTCATCAACTATTTCTTCGAATATTTCAATAACTTCCTTAAATAAATCGATCCTGTTTTTTCTTATCATATACTTCACAAACTCTTTCAAATAGAAATTTTTATCCTCGACAGTGAGTTTATCTGCTATATCTTTTCTAACGAACTTTTTAATATAGAAATTTTTACTTCCTGACAAAATCTCATCTGCTATTTCCACCCTTTTGTTCATTGGAACCACGTTTGTTTTTAAAAACTCAGAAAATTCTCTGTTGTCTTGCATTATTTGAGAAAAACCGTTTAAATAAACCAGGGCGTCTCTTGAATTTATTCCCTTATCCTCGCATATTTTATTCAGAGCTTTTGCATATCTTATGGATATTTTTCTATCAATCATTGTGTTATGCTCCCTATCACCTTATTGTTTATTTTTAAATGTTCGTCCTTTGTTATATTGGCTATTCTTTGTTTGACATTGTTGATGGTTTGGAGTGTAATATTTTTCAATAACTCAAGTTTTGCCTTATTTAAAATAGATGTCTTTTCTTCTTCTATATTTTCTTCCATCCTTTCGATGACTCTCTCCATTTCTTTGATTATATTTTCTTTCTCAATTTCTGCCATTGACCTAAAAGTATCAACTATTCTGTCAATTTCTTTATTGAGTTCGGCCAGTTTCTTTTCCGTTTCCTTTAAAAGCAATTCCGCCTCTGATTTTGCTCTTTCGGCTTCTTCAAGACTGTTTTTTATCTCTTCTTTTCTGTTTTTAAAGAATTCAACAACCGGTTTTTTCAAAAAGTGATATATAAGCCATGCGAATAAAATAAAATCTATAATTCTCCATATCATATGCGGTGCGATTGTACCCTCTTCGGCTGCATGAGCTATAAAAGGCATAAAAATAAAAAATAGCACACTAATCATAAATTTCATATCAACCCCCTATGCTACAAGCTGCTCGTATATTTTATTTGATATATCATCGCTGTGCTGTTTTGCCTTAGTAAGTTCAAAAGACAAGGCAGATAGAATCTCTTTCTTTTCATTTTCTATAACTTCTATGGCCTTAGCCGCTTCTTCTTCAATTGTTTTTTCTTTTTCTTTCAAAGCGGATAAGACAATATCTTCATACTCTTTTTTTGCAGACGCTTCGGACTTTTCAAATTTCTCTTTGTAAGCTTTTTCGTTTTCGGATGCTTTTGATTGTAATTCACCGGCTTGATTTAAAAGGTTCTCTATGGATTTTTTCCTTTCTCTAATAACCCTAAGTACTGGTTTGTACAAAATAATGTTAAGTATAAAAAGCAGTGTCAAAAAGCCTATCATCTGTATAAAGATAATCGAATTTAAACCGATAGCCATAAAACCTTAACCCCCGACAAATGTAATAAAAAATTCAAATTAAACTATCATATCATCCCTAATATGTCAATTATTTACTCCACAGTAATGAGTTTTGTGTGTTTTTCTATTTCTTTTGTGAATTCATCTATATCCCCGCCTGTTATAAATTTTTCAATAGGCCCTCTTTTGTCCTTCGGAATGATGAAAATATCCACATTATTGTTTTGAACAAATTTCAGTATCTCCTGAGCTGTCTCACCGTGAAGTATTATCCTCTCTGTATTTACACTGCCTTTTTCAATTTTTTTTATTGTCTTTTCGGTGTTGTCTAAAATGGCATCACCTATACCTTCAAGGCCTTTTTCAACTAAAAAATCGGGTTTAACATATCCGCTTGAGTCACCCGAAAAGAATTCTTTATCTATAACAAACAGCAAACCAAGCTTGCCGCAGCCGTTTTCATGCATAATATCCAATGCTTTTTTAAGGGCTCTTCCCCCTACGTCCGAGGGCTTGACCATCAACACTACACTATTACAACTTTTATCCATATCAACCTCCTATTAGTATCCAAACCATAGATATTGCAACAGAAACAACCATTGCAGGTCCGCCAATCTTTAAGAAATATTTAAATGTTATGGGATAACCTGCCCTTTCTGCCAGACCTGCTGTCACAACATTTGCACTTGCTCCTATCAGTGTTCCGTTTCCGCCCAAACAGGCGCCAAGCGACAACGCCCACCACAGTGTATTGCCTGCATGCGGAATGGTCGCTGTTAAATATCCCACAACCGGCAGCATTGTGGCAGTAAAGGGAATGTTGTCTATTATTGCAGACGCAAAAGCGCTTACCCACATAATCAGTATTATCGCTAAAATCAGGCTGTTTCCCGACAAATCTTTCACCCATGTTGCGATTAATGATATAAAACCTGTCTGTACAGCAGCACCTACTATAATAAACAGCATCATAAAAAAGACGAGTGTTGTCCATTCGACCTCGTGCTCCATAATTTCGGTTATATCCGCACCGCTAAACAGGAGTATAAGTGCAGCACCAACCATAGCCGCAATGGAGGGCTCCATATGCAGTATGCCGTGTGTTACAAACAGGGCTATGACAAAGGCTAAAATAATTAAAGAGTGTTTGAGAAGCTTCGGGTTTGTGATTTTATATTCCTCTTTCAGCTTTTCCAATAATGCATTGACGTTTTCTATTTTTCCCTTCTTATACTCTTTGTTAAAAAAAAATTTCATTACAAAAACATTTGCTATTAGAATGATTATAATAATAGGAGATAGATTTATAACAAAATCATTGAATGTCAGATGAGCGAATGAACCTATCATGATATTGGGAGGATCGCCTATAAGTGTTGCCGTTCCGCCCATATTTGATGCTAAAACCTCCGGAAGCAAAAGACTAAACGGATTTATGTCAAGCATAATGGCTATTTCTATCGAAACAGGCGCAAGAAGAAGCATCGTTGTCACATTATCTAAAAAGGCGCTGACAAGTGCGGTTACAAACATTAAGATTGTAGCAAGCCTAAAGACATTACCATTTGAAAGAGCATAAGATTTATACGCAAGCCATTGAAATATACCCGTTTTTTTCATGACACCTACTATAATCATCATGCTCATCAATAGAAATATGACATTAAAGTCTATTGCTTGTATGGCCTGATTGAATGATATGACAAAATAGTTTTCGCTTATTGTGCCCAATGTGTATGAAACAAATAATAAAAGTGAAGCACCTACTATTGCTGCCACCGTTCTATGGAGTACATCGAATGATATAAGAACAAAAATACTCACTAAGATTATGAGAGAAATCCAGAATGCAGGTGTTATGGCTCTCAGCATGGTTTTATTAAGAGTCCCGATGTATATGGTCTCATTATTTTTATTCTTACTTGTCAAAATGTCTGTCAAGTGCTCTTTGACAGTTTTATAGGTTGTCTTTTGAAGCTCTACATATATTTTTGATGTGTCAAGTTTATTGTCAATTGGAGTTTCAACAAAATAACTGCCGTTTGATGTTGTCATTGTGTGAGCAATCACTTTACCTTGATAGAGGATATTCACGTGCATATCCTCCACGGGATCGTTATGCACGTTTTTAATAACTCCGCCCACCCTCAGGGTTGCACTATTCGCAATAGAAACAAAAAGCATTAACAAAAAGAACGGTAAGAAAAACTTTTTCATAAACCCATCCTCTCAAAAATAGTATTTAGTTCTTTCTTATCTGTAAAGGCCATTTTAGCTTCGCCTTCATTACTTCTTACATTATTTACTATCTTCGAAAAGAATACCGCAAATTTCGTCTTTACGTATAGTTGTTTCTTTTTCATGTTATTACACCTTTTTTAAGGCGTATCTTAGGAAATATCACGCTCTTGAATAGACCGCACGCTGCTTTTCTTAAAGTTATTTTCCCGGCATCAGATGAGTTTGCACTGAGTATTATGCCATTACAGTGATATTTCATCTTAGCCCCCTATTAGCAACCAAACCATAGATATTGCAACAGAAACAACCATTGCAGGTCCGCCAATCTTTAAGAAATATTTAAATGTTATGGGATAACCTGCCCTTTCTGCCAGACCTGCTGTCACAACATTTGCACTTGC
>JALTDI010000067.1 GCA_027074255.1 Desulfurellales bacterium | reverse complement strand
ATGGTGGAGATATTTTTATCGACGGAGTTTGACGGCGGCAGACACGAAAGAAGAATAAATAAAATAAGCGAGTTGGAGGGATAATGAGTGCTTTAAAGGATGTTGATGCTGAGATTTATGAGGCTATTAAAAACGAAAAAAATAGAGAGAATAACGGTATAGAGCTTATAGCAAGCGAGAACTTTGTATCGAAAGCTGTTTTAGAGGCTCAGGGTTCTGTTATGACAAATAAATATGCGGAAGGTTATCCCCACAAGAGGTATTACGGCGGATGCGAATATGTTGATGTGGCGGAAGATCTCGCGATAGAAAGGGCAAAAAAGCTATTTAATGCCGAGCATGTTAATGTTCAGCCCCATTCGGGCTCCCAGGCTAATATGGCGGTGTATTTGGCAACTCTGCAGCCCCAGGATAGAATTCTCGGTATGAGTTTAACAAACGGCGGACACCTAACTCACGGCTCGGGTGTGAATTTTTCCGGAAAGATGTATGTTAGTTTCGGATACGGTGTTAATCCCGAAACCGGTTTGATAGACTACAAAGAGGTTGAAGAGATTGCTCAGGAATTTAAACCGAGATTGATTATTTGCGGCGCCAGTGCTTATCCCAGAGAAATAGATTTTAAGAAGTTCAGGGAGATAGCTGATAGTGTGGATGCGTATCTGATGGCTGATATTGCGCATATTGCCGGGTTAGTTGTTGCCGGACTGCATCAAAGCCCTATTCCCTATTGTGAATTTGTTACAACAACCACGCACAAGACATTGAGAGGGCCAAGGGGCGGAATGATAATGACCAAAGAGTTTTTTGCAAAGCCTCTCGATAAAATGATTTTCCCAGGTATGCAGGGCGGTCCTTTGATGCACGTTATAGCGGCTAAGGCGGTTGCATTTAAAGAGGCTTTGAGCGATGATTTTAAGGAATATCAAAAGCAGATTGTTAAAAATGCAAAAAAATTGTCAAGCGTGCTTATGGAGAATAAATTTAAACTTGTAAGCGGCGGAACGGATAACCATCTTATGCTGGTTGATTTGACCAATAAGAATATTACAGGTAAGGAAGCCGAAGAAGCATTGGGTGAGGTCGGCATAACGGTTAATAAAAATACAATTCCCGGCGAAACGAGAAGTCCTTTTGTGGCAAGCGGCATAAGAATCGGAACGCCTGCTGTTACAACAAGGGGTATGAAAGAAAAAGAGATGGAAAAGATAGGCGAGTTAATTGCAGAAACATTGAACAATATAGGCAATAAACAGAAATATTCTCATATAAAAGAAGAGGTGAAAAGGCTCTGCGACGATTTTGTTATTTATTAATAGTTATACTGTTAGTTTTTGTACAGAATAGCCAGGCGGTTGAACTTTCATTCTTTAAAAAAGGCCAATCGTCATATTTTGTAATTAAGAACGTGCCCGATAATACATCGATAAAGGTCGCAAAAAATTATTTTGTTGCGTTTTTTAGCGGCAAGAAAGCTAAAAACGAAGTTTTTCAATATAATTTTAATGACAGTTTTTTTGACGAATTTTTTGTTGAAAATATCGATAACGGTTCCCGCATTATCATAAAAACCAAAAGAGGTTATGTTCCGGCATTTAAATCGGACAATAAAACAATCACAATAAGGGCTATTTTAAAACCAAAAAAGAGAGTGTCAAATGGCAGAAGCTACGGGAAAATTCCCTCAAATTTAATAGCCGTTCCTTTTTATTCATCGCCGAGTATATTCAAAAAAAGCGGGCAAAACGGAGAAGTTTCTTATGACGAAACCCTGTTCTTTACCGGTGTGAAGTTTTTTGCAAACAAAAACTATACATACGCTCGGCAATTTTTTAAGGAGATAATAGACAAGTATAAAAGTAGTGACTTTTATGTGAGCAGTTATTTTCTGCTTGGCGATTGCTATAAGAATATGAATCAGAATCAAAAGGCTCTCGATACTTACAAACAAGCCATTGCTTTGTCGCCTAAAAACGATACCGTGGCACAAACTCTGTTTAGCATGGCCGATATATATAAAAATATGAAATTCTATTTTCAGGCAAGAAGCATATATAAATCGGTTGCAAAAGATTATGCCAACACAAAATGGGGTGAGCTGGCAAGATACCTTTTGGCTAAAAGTTATTATGATGAAAAAAGGTTTAATAAAGCGTTGAATCTGCTTTTAAATATAGATAAGAGCAATCGATATTATTCATTGGGTATGCTGCTTGCGGCTGAAATATTTATAAAGCAGAAAAACGATGCCAAGGCTGTTCTGGCCTACTATTCCATGTCGAACAATCTACGCAGTATCGATATTTCGAAATATTACAGGGAACTCATAGATGTTGCCGAAGCTTTGTGTAGATTTAATGATTATAAGGGAGCAAAGGAAATATTCAGCTATGTGGGTGAATCCGATTATACTGTGATACTTGAAAATCTTTATATTGGCCAGATGAAATGCGACATAGACAGAGGCGATTACGGAGATTTGAATAAAAAAGCCGATTATCTTATCAAAAACTCAAAGAATAAAAAAATCGTCAAAGAGGCGAAAAAACTGCTTGATGAGGAAAAGCTTGAACAGGGCAATATCGGTAAAGACGCCATAAACAGGATATTGAACAAGTATGCAAATGACCCGGAAATAGCCTCCTTGGCTTTGTATGTTTTTGCCAAAAAAAATTATAGGGATAACAATTATGAAGAAGCGGCAAATTATCTTTTAAAGCTGAAAAAACTCTACCCTGCAAGCATATACAATAAAAAAGCGGAACCTATGGCAATTAACAGCATCAACAGGCTTTTAAATGACTTTTATCTATACCCGGATAAAGAAAAGCTTGACTTTATATATGACAAAACAGTCGGCTTAAATGCCTACAAGGCCGATATGTGCAGGCTGTGTTTGGCTTTGTCTGTTATGAGAGAGATTGACAGAATGAAAGATATTCTGCCTTATATAAAAAACAAAAACTGCAAGGGAGCTTTGTATGCCAAGTATTATATAGAAAAGGGAGAGGATAAAAAAGCCATTGAATTTTCAGGCAATATAGAAAGTGAGAAACCCTATATTTATTATGTTGACATTGCTATTGGAGATATTAACTATTTTAAAGGTTCATATGATAAAGCTGTTGAGTTTTACAAACAGGCATTGGGTGTCGATAACAAACTTGTTAAAAATTATGCCTATTTGAGGATAGCCGACACTCTGTATACGGATAAGAAATACGTCGATTCTATGAGTTATCTAAAACACGTAAAGATAAAAGCATACCAAAATAAGGCCGAATATTTAAAAGCTATGGATTTCTACAATATAGGCAGATATGAAGCTGCTATAAAGTTATTTAAGGGTCTGTCAAATAGCTTGAAATATCAGGAACGAGCACTGTTTTATGCGGCTGTTTCCTCTATAAAACTAAACAAGGAAAAAAATGCAGAAAAATATTTTAAAAAATTAAAGAATGCTTATCCCAACAGCGAATATATAAAAGCTTTGAAGGCACTTCTGCAATGAGTGATAAAGATAAAATAGAATCCATGCTCAAAGCCGTTTTGCGGACAAGTGAAAATCTTGAAAAATCATATAATGTGCTTAAAAGAAAATTCAATCAATTGGAGATAAAGCTTGAGAATAATAGGAGATATCTTGAAAATATCCTGCAAAGCATCAATACAGGCGTGTGTTCTGTTGATCTTCATTGCAGGATAACGACGTTCAATAAAGAGGCCTGTTCGATATTTGAGACAAGCCAGAGCAAAGTCAAGGGATTGAAGCTGAATAGCTT
>JALTDI010000066.1 GCA_027074255.1 Desulfurellales bacterium | reverse complement strand
ATAAAACCATAAAGTAGGATAAAATAGGTATCAAAAAAAACGCAATCGTTGCCGAAACACCCTTGATAATACCGGTAACGGAGCTAAGAGCAAATGATGCCACATATGATTTGACTGAATTCAATGCGCTATTGGTTATAGTATATATTTCCTTGCTGTTGCCCAAATATTTACTTAAATATTTATACACACCGTTAGCTGTTTTGTTCAAACCCTCCATAAAATACGGCAGCTGCTTTTCTATACCCATAATCTGATTGATTAAAGGTGGTATTGCGGCTATTAAAAGCCACACAAATAATCCGAGAAGCACGCCTATAACAAGCAGACCGCCCATCCAATTAGGCACGCCGAATTTATGCAGCAGCTTTTCCAGTGTGTAAGATATTTCCGATATAAAATATGATATAAGCACTATCATCGTCACAAATGTCAATTTAAAAAAAAGGAGATACACGCCTCCTATTAAAAAAACTAAAAATATAAAATACTCAAATAAGCCGGAATGCGTGCTTCTCTCCAAACTATATGACCTCTTCCTCTGTGCTGTCCTCTTTTAATCTGGCCCTAACCTCTTTAAGCCTTTCCTTTTCTTCCTGGATAGCCTTCTTTGCTTCTTCAATTGTCTCTGCTATGGCTTCCTTTTTATCCTGGGCATATTCAACGCCCTTATCTATAAGCTCTTTTGAGCTATCCGCTATCTTTGTTGCAAGCTGCGTAATTTTTTCCTCTATATTCTCTCTTTGTTTAAGCAAACTCTCCTTTTTCTCGTCTGCTATGGATTTGATTTTTTCTCTTAATTCCGTCCTCTGTTCATCCTCGAGAAACTTTTTCGTGGCTTCATATGCAACAAAAACTCCCGCGACACTAATAACCAGCAATACCAGTTTTTTCATGACAACTCCTCCTTCTTTTTCTTATCTTTCTTAAATTTTGACATTACAGTATTTATGCTGCTTAAAAAAGCGTAAACATTGTCTATTTTTTCCTCTATTGATTCGACCCTTTCAAAAACATAGTCTATATGAGACTTAGTTCTGTTTTTAGTATCCAGCACAAGATTCAGCACCTCATCCGTTGTGTTGTGTGTTTTATCTACTATATCGACACTTGTATCTTTAACCTTTGAGCCTATTTCCTTTATGTCTGAGGATATCTCTCCAACAGCATCCATAACTGCCTGAGTTTTATAGATGATATCCTGAGCATTGGACTTATACGGCTCAATCTCTTTCTTTAAATCATCTAAACTGTTTTTCAAATCTTTATAAAGCTTTATTAAAATAATGGTAACAACCAAACCGCCAACCAGCAATCCTATATACACAGCAGCTATGATAGCCAATGAAATATCAGATACTGACAACATAATCACCCCCTTAAATATTATTCACATTATAACCTTTTACCAAACAATTTTGCAACAATTTCACTTGCCGATTCTTCGACAGACCTATTTGTTACATCAATAACAAGCCACCTCGGATTTCTTTTAAAAAGACTATTGCAAAACTCAATCTCCTCATAAATCTTGCTTAAAGAAGCGTAAGAACTGTTCTCTATTCCGAGTTTCTTTGCTCTTTGCTGTCTTATCTCATACAGCCTCATAGGGTCGATAGTTAAACCTACAATTTTATTCTGATCAACTATAAACAGTGAATCCGGCAGGTTTTCACCCTTGACAAGTGCAAAATTTGCGACCTTATATCCCTCTTGGGCAAGATACACGCTTAGGGGAGTTTTACTGGTTCTTGACAATCCGACAAGTATTATGTCGGCTTCATCCAAATTTTTTGAGCTCCTGTTGTCGTCATGAGCAACAGTATATTCTATAGCCTTGATTTTATCAAAATATTGATCGCTTATCCTATGAAGCAGTCCTGAAATATTTCTTGCCTTCTGTCCGAAAAATTGTTCGAATTTCTCTATATAATATCCAAAAATATCAAGAACTATTATGAAGCGCTTCCTGAACTCGCCGTTTAAATAATCCCTTAACTCCTTATCTGCTATGGTGGATATAACAAGCGGTTTTTCATGGTCAGCCCTCTCTATTATTTCGTCGGCCTGCTCCTTAGTTCTAATCTCTATAAACTTCCTATAAACCACATTTGCATGCCTAAACTGCACCATAAATGCTTTGGCTATCTTTGAAGCCGTTTCACCCGTTCCGTCAGACAGCAGATAAATATACTTGGATTCTTGTTCCATAAAATACCTCAAATCCCCAATTTTAATAAATTATACACAGAAATGCTCAGCCACAAAAGCATAAAAACAGCAATAGTTAAAACCGGCTGAATCATTGACATCTTCCCCATTGAAACAAGCAGCTCAAATAGGCCTATGTAGACTATAAACGCTATTCCGCCGAAAAAAACATTCTTAATAAAGTCGCTCTTTCTCGGCGTTATTTTTAAAACAAACACAAAAGAAAGTAAAGTCAAAACTATTGTTGATAAAGGATAAAATACCTTTGACATAAATAAGGCTAAATAGAAATATTTATCCTTTGCCTTTTTTATCATACTCAATACCTGCTTTGTATCATAGTCATTCTTCTGCGGAGATTTTACCAAATCGTCCTTGTTTATTTTTATGTTCATCACCATATTCTTTACTTTTTTTGTCTGCGGCAAATTCTTCATACTTTTAATATTAACATCGTTAAGCACAACACTATTTTTTGTTATCCTCATTCTTGCGGCATAAATAACATTTTTAATCTCATCATTAACAACCTTAAAAACGGTTATGTCAGAAGCTGTATTTTTATCAGCATTAAAGTGTTTGGCATTAATAAACAGATTGCCCTTTTTTACCCATATATTGGCAATATTACTCTTACTAAATTCAAACGTCTTTATAAAATATGCTTTATCAAGGCTTTTATTCACAATAAACTCATTGGACAAAAACATAAGGATACTGAAAAAAACCGACAAAACAATTATGGGATACGAAATTCTGAAAATATTGATTCCGCTTGCCCTCATAACTATAATTTCGTTTCTCATAGACATAAATCCGAGCGTGATCAAAGAAGAAAGTGCAAAAATCAATGGGAACAGATAGTACAAAATGAAAGGCATATAATAAAAATAGTATTCTGCAACAACATATACGCCAACGGAGTTTTCCAAAAACGACGAGAGATGACCGAAAAAATCGGATAAAAAAAACAAAAGAACCAAAAAAATAACGGAAAACAGTAAAATGTTCAGAAAATTAAACAAAACGTATTTATGTAGCTGTTTCATATTTCTCCGCTATTTCCCAATGTTCCAAAATTACAGGTATTATTTCCTCAAAAGTATCCAAATCGAGCATGACAGCAGCATCAGAGAGAGCCTTATCAGGGTCTTTGTGAACCTCAAAAAACAGCCCGTCAACATTCACTGCGGATGCGGCAAACGCAAGCCATTTTGCATACTGCTTGGTTCCTTTGGACACACCGTCTATGCTGGGCAGTTGCATGGAATGGGTGACATCATAGATAACGGGATAACCAAATTCCTTCATAATTCTTAATCCTCTGAAATCAACAACAAGATTATTGTATCCGAAGCTGCTGCCGCGTTCTGTTATCCAAACGTTGTTGTTTCCTGTTGATTTAACCTTCTCAACAGCATATTTCATATCCCATGGGGACATAAATTGACCTTTTTTAATATTAACTATCCTGCCGGTCTTTCCCGCAGACACAAGCATATCGGTTTGCCTGCATAAAAAAGCGGGAATTTGAATAATATCAGCAACGTCTTTTACGATTTCAGCCTGCTGAGG
>JALTDI010000065.1 GCA_027074255.1 Desulfurellales bacterium | reverse complement strand
CATACTATATTGACTATATTCAAAAGAAAATCGGTAAAATAGTTATATTTCCGAGAATAGCGTCACTGCCGCTTTTTAATATAGAAATTATCAGCTCCGTAAACTATAAAGGCTTGGCTTTTATGCTGAAGAATAACCTGCTTAATCCGCTGGATAAAACGATAAAAAGGATTTTTGATTTGATATTTTCATTTGTTATCTTAATCTTTTTGTTGCCTTTATTGATTTTGATATACTTTGCTATACTGTTGTTTGATGGGGGTAACCCGATTTTTAAACAGGAGCGTGTAGGAGAAAACGGCAGAAGTTTCAATGTTTACAAATTTAAAACAATGATTGAAAATGCGGACTCTGTTTTGGCTGAATTCATTGAGCATGATAAAGCGGCTATGGAAGAATATACAAAATTCAAAAAGCTTAAAAATGACCCGAGGATAACCAAACTGGGCAGGCTTTTGAGAAAGTTTTCCGTCGATGAGCTGCCGCAATTGGTAAATGTATTAAAAGGAGAAATGTCCTTAGTCGGTCCTCGTCCCTATCTCAAATCGGAAGTTGGAGAATGGGGCGGATATTTTGAATACTACAAAATGGTTAAGCCCGGAATAACCGGTCTTTGGCAGGTGAGCGGAAGGAATGAGCTCACATTTGACGAGAGGATAAAACTTGACGTGTGGTATATAAAAAATTGGTCTTTGGAGCTTGATATAATTATTTTAATCAAAACCGTTGTCTCTGTTTTGTCCGGCAGAGGGAGCTATTAGTTTTTTCTATAAAGATTTCTCTGTCCGACTAATGCGATTATTGGGGTAATCCCAATGCAGTATAAATATCCTTCTGCTATTGTAATTTTCTACCACGCCTATCCCATACCTCTTTTTTTCAAAACACCAAACAATATCAAGCATTGTTCCCATTGTATTATTTCAAACAGCCCTTTATTCTTTCTTACGATTAATACCGATTTCTTAATTAATGCTCTTTTTCTTTACATATAAGATGTGACAAGAAAGTAGAAAGCAAGCTAAATTATTGCAGTTTCAGCAGGTAAAAGACAAAAAAGTATAATCCATGCACAGTTTTCTACCTCAAAGAGGCGATAAAACAATATACTCAAAGCTTTAAACGACAATATAAAATCACATCAATATAAAGACAATTTAAGCAGACAAACGATTAGATTTTCGACAATAAAAAGGGAAACCCCTGAACGAGGTTCCCCTGATAGAAATTTTAGTAGGTTCTTTTGAGTATTTCTTTCTGCAGCATTCCAATAGCCTTTGTCGGGTTGAGTTCTTTCGGGCAAGCACTGATGCAGTTCAAAATAGTATGACATCTCCATACGCCGTGTACGGAATTTACGACATCAAGCCTTTCGTCAGAACCCTGATCCCTTGTATCAAAGACAAACCTTGCTGCATTAATCAATGCCGAGGGTCCGAGATAATCCGGATCAGCCCAGTATGACGGGCATGAGCTCGAACAGCATCCGCATAGGATACACTCATAAAGACCATTCAATTTTTCTCTATCCTCGATGCTTTGGAGTCTTTCTCTTCCCGGAGGTGGATCTTTCTCTATAAGATAGGGTTTTACTACATAATATTTATTAAAGAAATCCTCAAAATCGCAAACCAAATCTTTAATGATAGGAAAACCCGGAAGAGGCTTTATCACTAACACATTGGAATTATAATCCTCTATGTGAGACATACAGGAAACCGTGTTAACACCGTTAATATTCATACCATCAGATCCGCAAACGCCCTCACGGCAGCTTCTTCTGTATGTAAGAGTTGGATCCTGCTCCCATTTTATCTGGTTCAAACCGGTTAGAACCATCATTCCTTCTCTTCTAATCTCTACCTCATAATCCTTATAATAGGGAGCTTTGTCTTTTTCCGGATCATATCTGAAAATCTTAAATACTACTTTATCTCCAACATTTAAAGCCATCTGTTCTCCCCCTTTTAATAAACTCTCTTCTTAGGCTGGAAGGTTGGAGCCGTAAGAGGTTTTTGTCTAACAGGTTTATATTCCGTTACTACACTTCCATCCTCTTTCCAATAAGCAGCGGTGTGCAGCATCCAGTTAGCATCATCCCTTTCAGGATAATCATCCCTGTAATGAGCGCCTCTGCTTTCTTTTCTATTGTATGCCGCTACTGTTTCTAACTTCGACACATACAGCATATTCTCCAAGTCAAAGTATTCGCAAAGTTCCGTATTAAATACCTTGCCCTTATCAGACAAACCGACATTCTTAAATTTTTCAAAATAGTCGTCTAATCTTTTAAGCTGTCTTTTTAGACCTTCCTCTATCCTAAACACAGACATATCAGCCTGCATTGTATCCTGCAAGTCTTCCCAAATCTCATCCATCTTGACAGTTCCCTCAGGACCGTCAAAGAGTTCATTTAATTTGTCCATGATATCTTTTGCATATTTTTCAGCAATAAACTCTTCGGGTGGATTGGGGAATGTAGGATGCTCATCCAAAATCCACCTTGCAGCATGTCTGCCTGACTCTTTGCCTGTGATAACAAGATCAAGCAGCGAATTGCACCCAAGCCTGTTGCCGCCGTGCAGAGAACCGCAGCCAACCTCACCTGCTGCATAAAGACCGGGGATTGGAACCTCTTTACCGTCTTTGTCCCAATCAACAACCTGACCATGTATATTGGTTGGGATACCGCCCATATGATAGTGAGCTGTAGGCTGAACAGGAATCGGATCTTTTGTACAGTCAACACCGACAAACTTATAGGCAAGTTCCCAGATACCCGGCAGCTTGTCCATAATAAAGTCATGACCGAGATGATCAAGCTTCAAAAGCAGATGGTCTTTTTTCGGACCTACGCCGCGACCTTCTCTAAGCTCTGTAGCCATAGCCCTTGAAACAACGTCACGCGAGGCCAAATCAAGAACATGAGGAGCGTATTTCTTCATGAATCTCTCACCCTGAGCATTTATCAGATATCCGCCCTCACCTCTAACACCCTCTGTAATCAAGTTGCCGACTCCGTAGATGCCTGTCGGGTGGAACTGAATAAACTCAGGATCTTTTATAGGAATACCGGCCTTTGCGCATAGCGTCCAGCCAATACCCGTATTAACATGCGCATTTGTATTTGTTCTAAAATTCCTTGTGTTGCCGCCTGTTGCAAATATAACGGCGTATGAGAAGAATATATGAACGCCGCCGTTCACCATATCCCAAGCAACCACACCCATAACAGCGCCTTCTTCGTTTCTAAGAAGCTTCAAAGCATAATATTCTGAATAGTAGCTAACATAGGGAGCAATATCAGGATGCAATGTTCTTTCAAATAGAGTATGGACTATAGCGTGTCCCGACCTGTCTGCAACAGCAACGGCTCTGTGAGCCAAGCTTTCTCCGAAATTCCTTGTTTGTCCACCGAAAGCCCTTTGATAAGCAACACCGGTCTCTGTTCTTGAAAAAGGCATTCCCCAGTGTTCGAGCTCAATAATCGTTTTTGGTGCATTCTTTGTAAAAAATTCCAT
Source organism: Desulfurellales bacterium (assembly GCA_027074255.1). Taxonomy (GTDB): domain Bacteria; phylum Campylobacterota_A; class Desulfurellia; order Desulfurellales; family Hippeaceae; genus S144-51. The sequence goes on along the minus strand of JALTDI010000065.1, from coordinate 8,533 downwards.
TGCGTCCTGGTCGCCTATGTAGTCGCCGCCTTTTACGGTGTCATACATATGCCAAATCCAGTAGTCCTCATCCATATTAGCCAAAGCGGCATTAATTCCGCCCTGAGCGGAAACGGTGTGGGACCTTGTGGGATAAACCTCGGATATAACAGCCGTTTTCAGCTTAGCCGCACCTGTCTGCACAGCAGCAGCCATTCCGGCTCCGCCGGCGCCGATTATAACAACATCAAATTCTTCTATTCTTACATCTATATCTGCCATTACTAAAAGCCTCCTTTTAATTAACCCTTAAACGGTAGGATTGTTATAGCTGCCAATACCAGATATAGTATTCCTACGATCCAGAAGAAGCCTTTCCAGAAAACTCTCCATCCGGAGTGAACATAATCCTCTATGACCATAAAAATACCGTTGATACCGTGATAAAGGGCAAAAACAACGAATGTCAAATCAAACAGTTTCCACTCGGAAGATGCTAATCTCGCAGCAACATTCTGATAATCCACCTGTATGCCGGAAAAGTGCTCTATAAAGAAATGCCCTAAAAGCAAAACCAGCAAAGCCGCTCCGGAAACTCTCTGAAACAGCCAGTTCCATTCGCCGCTCTTTCCACTTCCCTGATATCTATCTATGAAACCTCTCATGTACATCATTTTAGATAATACCTCCTTTTATTAAAGGTGCATAAACATAGGAATAGCACCGGCCACAAACACAATTGCAAAAATTACCCAGAAAATCCAAACGTTTCCTTTATAGTTGCTTCTTTCTGCCGCACCCGCAAAATTGACCAAAATAACCCTTAAACCATTAATAGCATGATACGATGCCACTAACCACAACCCTATCTCTGCAAGTTTAAACACAGGGTTTTCAACTGCTGCCATAGTTGTATTAAATGTGTTTGGGTTTTGGAGCGTCGCTATAACCCATTGATGGAGAAATAGATAAAGAATCAACAGCAAACCTGTTATTCTATGGAAAATCCAAGCCACAAAACCCTCATGCCATTTGTACTGAATATGATGCAGATGTCCTCTATACCAATCCATAGTGCTCTCGGCTATACCATAAAATTCGGATATAGCCTCAACCTCCTTTCTGAAATTTTTTTCAATTTACTACAACAATAGACATTTGTCAATAAATTAAATACCGGCTGCTTATAAGCAGCCGGATACAACAAATTAAAGCCTGTTTGCCCACTCTTTTTTAGCCATTTCGTAAAGGTCATTACCGTGTGCGTCATAACAGACGAATAAGGGCATATCTTCAACTTCAAGCTTTCTTACAGCCTCAGGACCCAATTCGGGATAAGCAATAACCTCAGCCTTTTTAACTGCGCTGCCGACAACAGCTGCTGCTCCGCCAATCGAAGCAAAATAGCATGCCTTATATTTTATACAGGCCTCTTTAACCTCGTCACTCATCTTGCCTTTGCCGATCATTCCTTTTTGACCCAATTCTATTAAAATAGGTGCAAATGGATTCATTCTATAGCTTGTTGTAGGCCCGGCCGAGCCAATCGGTTTTCCTGGCCTTGCCGGTGATGGTCCAACATAATATACTACCTGACCTTTTGGGTCAAAGGGCAGCTTCTCGCCTTTTTTGATGGACTCAACTATTCTCATGTGGGCAGCGTCTCTTGCGGTATAGATAACACCTGACAAGAGAACCTTATCCCCGGCTTTCAGTTTTATAATATCGTCATCGCTTAGAGGCGTCGTCAATTTATATTCTGCCATAATTCACTCCTTTAAAGCTCTATCTCTTTATGCCTGTTTACATGGCAAGCCGTATTGATTGCCAAAGGCAGGGTTGCTATGTGGCAAGGTTCCATCTCTATGTGAACAGCCAAAGCTGTCGTTAAACCACCCAAACCGGCAGGTCCTATACCCGAATTGTTTATTTTTGTGAGTATCTCCTGTTCCATATCCGCCAAAACGGGGTCGGGGCTCGGTTCACCCACTTTTCTCAATGTTGCGTGTTTTGCCATCACGGCGCTTCTTTCGAAATCCGCCCCTATTCCAACGCCTACGATAGTAGGCGGGCAAGGGTTCGGTCCTGCTTGAATCATCCAATCAACAACGGTTTGGACTATTCCTTCTCTGCCGTCGGCCGGCTTCATCATCTGAACCTTGCTCATGGACTCACTACCGCCGCCCTTAGCATCGAAGATAATCTTCACCTTATCGCCAGGAACAACAAAAGTGTGAACTATTGCCGGCAGGTTGTTGCCGTAGTTTTGCCTTGTGAGAGGATTGCATGAAGACTTTCTCAAATATCCGTCTTTATATGCTCTCTCAACCCCGTTGTTTATTGCATCAACTATATATCCATCCACAAAATGGACATCCTGGCCGACTTCTAAAAATATAATGCCTAATCCGGTATCTTGACATAGTGGAAACTCCTCTTTTGAAGATACCTCAATATTTTGGAATATCGTATCCAAAACCTGCTTGGCAACCTCGGATTTCTCCTTTGCATAAGCCTTTTTCTCTGCCTCTAAGACGTCTTCCGGTATATGATAAGCAGCGTCGAGAGCCAACTTATAGATAGCCTCTTCAACGTCTTTTACACTAACATTTCTAATTTCTGACATAGCAGCTTCCTTAATTTTTATAGAAGTTTAAGATCGTCAACCCTTTGACAAATCTCTGCAACATGGTCTGCTGATTTCTTTAATTCTTCTTTTTCCTGATCTGACAAATCTATCTCTATAATATTCTCTACACCGCCTTTGCCAAGCTGTACGGGAACGCCGACAGGAAGGTCATTTATGCCGTATTGACCGTGCAGGAATGCATGACACGGAATAACAGCCTTTTCATCTCTTAGGATAGATTCCACCATCCAGGAAATACCGGCTGCCGGTGCCCAATAGGCGCTTCCCTTCTTTAGGAGTTTCACTATTTCTCCGCCGCCGTTTCTTGTTCTATCAACAATTTCTTCCAGTCTGTCGGATTCTATCAGCTTGTTTACAGGAACACCGTAAATCTGAGAATAATCCCTCAAAGGCACCATGTCATCACCATGGCTTCCAAGGGTCATTCCCCATACGTTCTTTACAGATACACCCTTTTCAGCTGCCAAAAATGACATGAATCTTGCAGAATCCAGAGCACCTGCCTGTCCTACAAGACGGTTATCGGGGAATCCCGTTACTTTCTTCGCAGCATAAATCATGGCATCCAAAGGATTGGCTACAACGAGAAATATGCTGTTTGGGGCATACTTGGCTACATTTTCTGCAACCTGTTTCATTATAGGAATGTTTTTACCCAGCAAATCATCCCTGCTCATACCCGGAAGTCTTGGAAAACCGGCTGTCATAACAACAATGTCAGAGTCCTCTATAGCAGCATAAATCTCACCCCTTGAAGAGCCCTTAATCTTTGTGTCGAATCCAAGGATTGGAGCAGATTCCATCATATCCAAAGCCTTACCTTCGGGTAAATCCTCAACGACATCTGTCATTACAATTTCGTCGGCTATCCCCCTCATGGCCATAATAAAGGCTGCTGACTCTCCAACGTGACCGGCACCTATAATGCTAACCTTGCGAATACCTAACATAACTCTAACCTCCTAAAGAAAATTTTCATATTAAATTCCAAATCAAACGTTGTAATTGTACACCCAAAACATTTTATATGTCAATATTTTTTTGTTTTTTACAAGGGGTTTCATTTATTTCCATCCATAATCAATTTATTCTATATCTACATTAATAAATTAAGTCTAATCTAACTATTTATTTATATAAATAGCGACCTTTCACAAAAATAGACAAGAGTCGCTTCCTCAATATAAACTCAGCAAATATCCACCCTTTTTTTATACTCAACAAGCTGTTTCGGTGCTGCTGTTTTAATGACATTAAAAAAGATTCTGAGGCTTTTAAAGACAAATTATGTTATAAACATAGGAAAACTAACCGACAATCAAAATCTGCAAGTCCGCAACATTCGTTTTTGTGTCATCGGAAAGTATATTATCCCTCAGTTTGTAAAAAAAATTATAGGAATCGTTATTTTTTATGTATGTTCTTATATCCGCGCCAAGTTTTTTTGCCCTTTCATGAGTAAATCCGTCAGCTACTGCGCCCGCAGCATCACTGCTTCCGTCTTTTCCGTCTGTCGCAAACGATACAAAAACCGCATCATGGCCTTTTATCTTTTCAGACACAAGCATTGCAAGTTCCTGATTCCTTCCGCCTTTACCTTTACCTTTAACGTTAAGCGTTGTCTCACCGCCAAACACAAAAACATCGGGTCTTTTTTTTGAGGAGTTCATGGCTTTTAATATGAAATCAGCAGCCTTCTCAACGTTTAGAGTGATATCGGCAAACACGTTCACATCAATGGCGTATTTTTTTTCTAAAAACTCAGCGGCTATCCTGCATGCCTGTTTGTTGTTTGATATAATAAAATTATCAACCCTATCGAAGGGAAAATCCTCTTTTTTGAGCGTCTCAAAGTCCCTATTTTTGGCATTTAAAAAATCAATAACCGAATTCGGCAGTTCATCTTTTATTTTATGCCTTTCTATGATATTTATCGCATCATCGAACGTCGTTGAATCATAATATGTTAAACCGGAGGCTATTGAGGATATGTCGTCGCCTATCACATCGGATATTATAAGCGAAACTATATCGGCTTTTGTCTGTTTTATTATTTTTCCGCCCTTTATTGCAGATAGGTGTTTTCTTATACAGTTTATCTCGTTTATGCTTAAATCGTGCTCAATTAAAATCCTTGTCGTATCTTTTAAATCCACGAGGGGCACAAGAGGCAGTTCAATTAGAGCAGAGCCGCCGCCGGAAATCAAAAACACTATCAAATCGCTTTTCCTTATCTTTTGAAGAATATCAATAACAGCCCTTGCTGCCTCTATGCTTTTTAAAGAAGGAACGGGGTGGGATGAGGTTATACATTTTATATTCTTAATATTGAAGTTTCTGCACGGTTTATTGCTTATTACAGCGCCTTCTCTAATGACTATATTCTCAGTAAGCGCCTCCATCATGGGGATGCCGGCCTTGCCTATCGCTATTGCGTATATATCTTGCGGCTTTTTTGCGTCTATTATTCTGCGCAGTTTATCCAAATTGAATCTTACGCTGCTTCTGGCATCGATTTTATCCATTGTATGTTCAATTGCACAAATTATATCATCCCGCTTTCTTCTAATGTTATCGTTCACCGCATTTTGTATAAGCTCAATCTTGTTTAATATCATTTTTTAATTGTACGACAAATTTTAAAAAAATCAATTTGACTTTCATTTATTCTTGCCTATTAAATAAAAATGTGATAATTTAGCTAAAATTTTGTGAAGTGAGGAAAGGAGTTTAAGGAAAAAATGAGAAAAGGAATTCATCCCGATTACGAGTTGACAACAATAAGGTGCGCCTGCGGAAATGAGATAGTCACAAGGTCGACGGTTAAAGAATTGACCGTTCAGGTGTGCTCAAAATGCCATCCGTTTTTTACGGGAAAACAGAAGATGCTCGATGAAACAGGCAGGGTAGAAAAGTTTAATAAAAAATATGACAAATATATGAAAAAAGAGCAGTAATCTTCGGGGCTGTTATGGATAGAGAGGGTGATATTTTCCCGATAGATAAGGAACTTAATCTATGCGGCGTGCCCTCAAAGGATATATCGGATAAATCATTAGAAAGTTTGGAATCTGTTGAAAAAGGTCATTATCTGCTTATATACATTGACAACTATTCATATGTGGCTGAAATAGCAAGGGCTGTTGTAACAAAGAAAGCTGCGGTGGAGAGCGTTCTTAAAAAGGATAAAAACAGGTGGACAATTATGGTTAAGAACGATGTGCCCGTAGCTCAAATTGGATAGAGCATAAGACTCCGGATCTTAAGGTTGGGGGTTCAAATCCCCCCGGGTGCGCCAATAATGAGTAATGTCAAGAGTGTTTCGGATATAGTTGATTCAACGCTAAAAGATGCCGGATTGACAAAAGCTGTGGAGCTGTGGAGCATATATAAGGTTTTTAGAGATGTTTTTGCAGATGAGATAGCAGATAATATGAGAATTTTGAGTCTAAGAAACAAGACTTTAAAGGTTAAACTGCCGTCTTCTGTATGGGTTCAGGAGCTGTCTTTCTTTGAAGACAAACTCGTTGAAAAGATAAATACCGCTGCCGGCAGTAAAGTTGTCAAAAACATAAAATTTACAGAGGTGTGATAATGCCTGATGACAAAGAACAAACCACAGCCAAAGAGCAGGAGGAAACAAAAAAGATATCCGAAAAGACCTGGGAAGAGGATGACGACTGGATGGAGGATCCGAGCGGAATAAACCCGGGCTGCTAATGCTCTTGTTTGTCAAATAAGGAGATTACAATGAAAAAAGTGATTTTAATTTTAATGGGGAGTGCATTGATTGTATCAAGCTGCGCAAGTCATAAGAAAATTGTTCCCACAGAGGTAGAAAAAAGCGCCTATGAATGGTACAATGAAGGCATTCAGCAATATATTGATCATGATTATCAGGATGCGGAGCACTCACTTGATATGGTCAATGCCCAACATCCGGGAAGTATATACGCAAAACGCGCCGTTCTCGCTTTGGGTAATGTTTATTTTGCAAAGGGCGAGTACATATTGGCCCGCGATTATTACAACCGTTTCATAAAGATATATCCTACAAGCAGACAGGTTCTATATGCCAAATATAAGATTGCACTCAGCTACTATAATTCGAGAAACGGATATAAACTGGACGAAACGCCCGCAAGGCTGGCAATAGAAAAATTTATAGAAATTTTAAAGCAATATCCGAACAACCCCTACAAAGGAAAAATTTACACATACATAACGAACTCAGCGATTGAAATCTATAAACACGAACTTTTTGTGGCAAAATTCTATGAAAAACTCCATCACTTAAAAGCCGCACAAAACAGGCTGGATTATATGTATAGGCATTTTAAGGATGTAAACTTCAACGATGATATGCTGTTTTTGCTGGGGAAGGTTTATTGGCATCTGGGGAAAAAGAAAGAGGCTGCTGAGTTCTTTAATCAGCTGAAAAAAGAGTATCCAAACAGTAAATATGTGAAAGAAATTCCATAAATGGCAAATAAAAAGACAGTTAGCAAAGAAATTATAGAGCTTATAGGTTTCGTTTTACAAACATCAGAGATTCTCGAGCCACTGTGCGACGTGTTTGAGAGCGAAGGGAAATTCTATATAGATTTGGAAGTTGCAGGATTGGATTTAGACAATTTAAAGATGGAAATCGATAATGACAGCCTTCTCGTTTTCGGTATAAAGAAAAAAAATTCCATAAATAATGCAAAATATGTCAGAGCCGAGCGCATGTTCGGCCCCTTTAAAAAGCACATTGATTTTCCGCATCCTGTAAAAAACATAGACAATGTGGAATATAAAAAGGGAATATTAAGAATAATTATAAACAAGAGGTGACAGGTAGATGGATAATATAGAAACTATGAAAATAGACGAAGAAATGGAATTGCCGGGAAAACTCCCCGTTTTGCCCCTAAGGGATATAGTGGTGTTTCCTTATATGATAATGCCGTTGTTTGTGGGCAGGGATTTTTCCATTAAGGCAATAGACGAGGCATTATCCAAAGACAGAATGATAGTGACGCTGACTCAAAAGGTGCCCGAAGAAAATACGCCCAAAGAAGACGATATATATACAATAGGAACCGTATGTCTCATATTGAGAATGCTGAAGATGCCCGACGGAAGGGTCAAGGTTTTAACTCAGGGGCTAAAAAAGGTAAAAGTTAAAAATTTTACTCAGTTTAATCCTTATATTGAAGCCGAAATAGAGGAACTGCATGACATTTTGCCGACTTCTGCACAGGAGAGTATGGAAACAGAAGCCCTTATGCGTTCGGTTAAAGAGCAGCTGCAGCAGCTTGTGGCATACAACAAAAACATACCCAACGACATAGTGGTAATCGCAAATAATATTGACGAAGCAGATAAGTTCACAGACATTATTGCAAGCAATATACAACTGCGCACAGAGGTAGCGCAGAGTCTTTTAGAAATGCCCGATGCAGCAGACAGGCTGAAGAAGCTAAACGAAATATTGGATAAAGAGCTCCAGCTGCTTGCATTGCAGACAAAAATTCAGAACGAGGCAAGGGAAGAGATATCCAAAACACAGAAAGAATATTTTTTAAGAGAACAGATAAGAGCTATAAAAAAGGAGCTTGGAGAAGGCGACGGCTCCGATGAGATAGAAGAGCTTAAAGAGCGCATAAAAAAGGCAAAAATGCCGTCCATTGCAAATAAAGAGGCAAAAAAACAACTATCGAGATTGTCAAAAATGCATCCCGACTCAGCCGAAGCCAATGTTATAAGAACATATCTTGACTGGATGATATCTATGCCGTGGAACAAGATATCCAAAGAAAAAATCAACATAAAAGACGTCGCCAAAATACTTGATGAAGACCACTACGACATAAAGGATGCAAAAACAAGAATACTTGAATATCTATCCGTTAAAAAACT
>JALTDI010000064.1:2047-3840 GCA_027074255.1 Desulfurellales bacterium | reverse complement strand
CGATTATGAAAGCATAGAAAAAAATGTAAAAGAATTTTGCAATCTTTTTAAAATTGACTATAATATGGTTATGAGTGAAAGGTTTGTAAAGGTGCTGCCCAAGACATCCAGACCTTACGGAGATCTTTACATACCCGGACCCTAATGGGTTAATGGTTACCCTGGCGCACGCGTGTTGTACTTTTTTCCTTAGAGCCAACACCTGACGATGGGGGATTGAATTGTGGGATATCGCGACCGGTGGGCCTTTGTTGGAAAAAGGATGTACGGTCTGTCCTTCTGAAATCCCCACTTATCATTGTTAGGTTCTAGGAAAAATTCTGCACACGGTGCTCTGGGGCTTTTAATATATATTTGACGGATTAAATAATTTTTATATATATCCGCCATAAATTAAAAAGAGGACAACGTGGATAAAAGGAACATAAGGATTAAATTGGGTAATGAGCGTAAAGCATTAAATAAAAAATATAGAAGTAACAGGGATGCACTTTTATCGAGGAAAATAGCTGATTTTGTAAGACACCGCAAATCTATTGCTTCCTATTGTTCATATAACAACGAAATTAATCCCAACACATATTTGGATATTAATAGATTATACTTCCCGAAGGTAAAAGATGACAAAATGTTTTTGTGTATGCCTAAGGCCGGTTTTATCAAGGGATATAAAGGTATCAAAGAACCCTTCGGCAGGTTTCTGAGAATCGATTCCAAGAAGATTGACGCTATTATTGTACCCGGTGTGGCTTTTGACAAAAGGGGCTATAGAGTGGGCTACGGGATGGGTTTTTATGACAGATTCCTAAAAAAATTCAGAGGATTGAAAATAGGTGTGGCTTATGAGTGCTGTATTGTTGAACATATAGATGAGGATAGACACGATATCTGTATGGATTATGTGATAAGCGAAAAGAGAAATATTATTTGTAAACTAAGGAGATAAGTATGAGTATTTTTGTAATTATTTTATTGATTGTATTATCTATTTTCCTTGGAGCTATGGCCGGTATATTCTTATACAATCAACTTGTTGTAAGAAAGAAAGAATATGCCGCCCAGAATGCGAAAGACTTGATAAAAGAAGCGGAAAAGGAAAAGGAGACAATTCTTAAAAAGGCCGATATTGAGGCTAAGGAATATTTAATTAAAGCTAAAAATGAGATTGAGCAGGCAGAAAAGGATTCAAAGAAAGAACTGCAGACTTGGGAAAAAAGGCTGCAGGCGAAGGAATCCGGCATTGATAAAAAGCAGGCGCATCTTGATGAAAAACTTGAGAGGATAAATCAGAAACAGGAAGATATAACAAAAATAGAAAAAGAACTTGAAAACAAAATGACCCGGATAGACGAAATGATAGAGAATGAAAAGAAAAGATTGGAAGAAATTAGCCATATGTCTCAGGAGCAGGCCAAGCAGGAGCTCATAACCTTAATTGAAGAAGATGCTAAAAGGGAAGCTGCTACCAAAATAAAGCGTATTGAAGAAGAGTTAAAGGAAGAGTCCAAAAAGATGTCCCAGGAAATCCTATCGACAACCATAGAGAGAATGTCCAGCAATTATGTTGCAGAAAGAACGGTATCGACCGTTACTCTACCGAATGATGAAATGAAGGGAAGAATTATAGGAAGAGAAGGCAGGAATATACGTTCTTTTGAAAAGGAAACCGGAACGGATTTGATTATAGACGATACACCGGAGGTTGTTGTTATTTCGAGTTTTAATCCACTGAGAAGAGAGATAGCAAGAATAGCTTTGGAAAAACTGGTTAAAGACGGCAGGATTCATCCTGC
>JALTDI010000064.1:0-1947 GCA_027074255.1 Desulfurellales bacterium | reverse complement strand
AAGGTCGTTGTGATAAGGGAAAATCGGGCAATAGAATATGCAAACTAAGTTCAATATTCTATTTATCGGTGATGTTGTCGGAAGGTACGGAAGAAGGGCGCTGAGAAACAGTATAGATTCGATAAAAAGTAAATATGATATAGACTTTACAATAGTAAATGCGGAAAATGCAGCCGACGGATTCGGTATTAATAAAAAGGTTTATGCTGAGTTGGAAGTATGCGCAGATGCGTTAACCCTCGGGAACCATACCTGGGATAAGCAGGAAATAATGAGTGATATGGATGATATGGATAAACTAATAAGGCCTATAAATTTTTCCGGCAAATCCCCCGGCGTCGGCTTTAGGATTTTTAAAAGAAACGGTATAGAGATAGCCGTAATAAACGCTGTAGGCAGAATATTCATGATTCCTGTGGATAATCCTTTTTATGCTCTTGATGAATTGTTGAATTCTCCAAAGATGAAGGATGTGGAAATAAAGATTGTTGATTTTCATGCAGAAGCAACAAGCGAAAAACAGGCCATGGGCTGGTTTTTGGACGGAAGAGTGAGCGCCGTTATAGGTACCCATACCCACGTCCAAACGGCTGATGAGAGAATACTCCCATCAGGCAGTGCCTATATAACAGACATAGGAATGACAGGATGCCATAATGGTGTTTTGGGTTTTGAAAAAAAACAGGCTTTGGATAGGTTTTTGACCTATATACCCCAAAGATTAAAGGTCTGCAAGGAGAATATTCAGATAAACGGGTGTGTAATGGAAATTGACGCCAAAACCGGTGAGGCTTTGAATATCGTCAGAGTGCAAGAAGCACAGAGCTAAAAATCGAACCTAAAAACTGCCATACGCGGCAGATTTGATAGGTCGTTTTCCACCTCTATACAGTGAGGGAACCGTTCTATAAAGTTTTTTTGATTGTATCCTATCTCTAAAACGAGGTATCTGCATAAATTTTTTGACTGTTCTATGATTTTTTCTATTATTTCCGTTCCCCTGCTACATATGAGTGCCTCTCTCGGTTCATATTTGACGTCTCTTTGCAGGGATTCAAAATCGTTTTTGTCAATATACGGAGGGTTGGATACAATAATATCTACTCTCTTTTTCAAAAAGGACAGAGTGTCTGCCTGCACCAATTCAACGTTGGCCCCTAATCTTTTGGCATTTTCTTTTGCTATTTTTAGGGCTTTGTACGATATGTCGCTTGCAATTACATTAATATTGAGAAGTTTGGATAGGGCTACGGCTATGCACCCGCTTCCTGTGCCTATATCAGCAATCTTCGGATTTTCAAACTCTCCCGAGAGTTTTATAACTTTATCCACAAGCATTTCCGTTTCAGGACGCGGAATTAAAACATTTTCATCCACATAGAACTCAAGGCCGTAAAACTCCTTGGAATTTTTTATATATCCTATTGGATACAATTTTTCTCTCATTGAGGTCAAATTTTCTATCGCCTCTTTCTCCATTTCTGACAATTGTTGCTCGGGATGGGTGATGACAAACAAGTCATCTTGTTTGAGTACTGTTTTTACAATAATTACGGCATCCAAATCAGCGGTTAAAATCGATACTCTTTTTAAACGCTCTATCGTTTTTGCAAGGATTTCACGTATATTCATAACTTTCTGATGATTAATTTTCCGTTTTCCAAGCGTGCCTCTAATAGTTTTCTCAGTATGACCTTTTTGTTTTTATTTTTAAGCTGAACAATTCTTTCTATATTGTTAAAGCTCAGTGAATAATCCGTTTCTATGAGTTTTTTGCAGACTCTCGATATTATTCTCCTTTTCAAAGCAATATCAGAATGGATTTTCTCAACATCGATAACGGCTTTTTTGTCAAAAAATTTTACATATCTGGCAATATTTTTGTCGGCTGTTTTATTCAGGAATTCGTTTTCTTGTCTTAATATTTCAACTTCTCTGTAAATGGTT
>JALTDI010000063.1 GCA_027074255.1 Desulfurellales bacterium | reverse complement strand
TTTATTTAAGAACTCTTCGGCATTTGAGTAGTCTTGTGTAACGATGGCTTCGGAATGCTTTGAACCGAAGGTATTTATATGCTCGATTGCCTCGTTTATATTCTCCACTATTTTAACGGATAAAATCAAATCCAGGTATTCCGTATTCCAGTCTTCTTCGGAGGCATCTTTTATGTTTTTAAGTATGGATTTTGTTTTTCTGCATCCCCTGAGTTCGACGTTTGCCTTTTTTGCCGACTTTTCAAATTCAGGAAGGAACGCTTTTGCTATATCTTTATGAACAAGCAGGGTTTCCATCGCATTGCATACGCCGGGCCTTTGCACTTTTGCATTGTATGCTATATTCAGGGCCTTTTTTAAATCGGCGCTTTTATCTATAAACGTATGGCAGAGGCCTTTATCGTGCTTTATAACACTGACCGTTGCATTTTGAGATACGAATTTTATTAAGCCTTCTCCGCCTCTTGGCACAATTACATCCACATATCTATCCATGCGCGATAGATATAGCACGCCCTCTCTGTCGGTTTTATCTATAAACCCTACGCAGTTTGGATTTATGCCGTTTTTATCAAGAGCATCTTTAATCAGTTCGCTCAAAAATTTGTTTGAGTTTATAGCTTCTTTTCCGCCTCTTAATACCGCACAGTTTGAGGATTTCAAGCATAGAGCAGCCGCGTCAATTGTCACATTAGGTCTTGATTCGTATATAATGCCTACAACACCTATGGGCACCCTCGTTTTTTCTATTTTTAAACCGTTTTCTATAACCCAACCGTCTATAACTTCGCCCACCGGGCTTTTTAGGGCAATAAGTGTTTCAAGTGAGGCAATCATCCCGTCAACCCTTTTATCGTTTAACAACAACCTGTCAAGCATAGCGTCGCTTAGCCCCTCTTTTTTGCCGTTTTCCATATCCAAATCGTTTACATCCTTAATTGTTCTTCTGCTGCTGTCTATTAAGCTTGAAAGTGAGGATAATACGGAATTTATTCTCTCTTGGCCGATGTCCGATATTTCATAGAATGCCTCTTTTGATTTTTTGCATATATTTTCTATGTAACTTTTAAGCATATGCCCTCCGCTTAGACAACGATCATATTGTCGATATGGACAATATCGTTTGAATATTTATAACCGAGTATTTCAACGATTCTTGAAGAGTGTGCGCCTTTGATTTTCTCTATTTCGGATGAATCGTAGTTTGCCACGCCTTTTGCGATTAATATGCCCTCTTCCGATTCTATGTTCACTATATCGCCTCTGTCAAAAACACCGTATATTCTTTTGATGCCGCTTGCTAAGAGGCTCTTGTTGTTTTTCAAGCTATCCGTTGCACCTTTATCTATAACTATAACCCCGCCGGGAGTGCATGAGCTTATCCATGATTGTTTAGATGTGATTGGCACATCATACGGCTCAAAAATCGTTTTTGTGTATTCCTTGTTCTCAAATAGATTTTTTATGGCATTATATTTCCTGCCGTTTAAAATAACAGCGAGTTTTCCCAATTGAGATACCTTTAAACCCGATTCAACCTTGCTCTTTATCCCCCCCGAGCCCATTTCTCCGATACCATTTAGATAAGATGAGTCAAAATTTTTATCAATAATGTCAACTATTTTCGCGTTTTTTTGACTGGGCTGTCTGTCATACACACCGTCCACATCTGTAAGCATAATAAGGATGTCGGCTTCTATGAGGTTTGCTATATGAAAAGATAGGTTATCGTTGTCTCCAACCCTCAGTTCTTTTACGACCACCGTGTCATTTTCATTAACTATAGGCAGGCTTTTCCATTTCAAGAGAGCGGCGAGAGAGTTTTTGGCATTTATAAACCTTCTTCTGCTTTGTATGTCGTCTGCCGTTATCAATACCTGCGACACCGTTATGCCGTGATTGCCAAAGAGTTTTCTATATACGTTGATAAGCTCGGGCTGGCCTATTGCCGCGAGTGCCTGCTGATGAACTATATTGCTGGGTTTATTCTTGACGTTCATAATTGACATACCGCTGGCCACAGCCCCGCTTGACACAATAACAACCTGTTTGGAGAGTTTCTGGATAAGGAAAGCCGTATCGTCAACGATTCCTTTTAACAGGCTGAGGTTTATAGAACCTTTTTCGACAATTACGGCGCTGCCTATCTTAATAACTATCTTTTTGGCTTTGGCGAGTTTTTTTATAAATTCCTGCTTATCCATCCTAACATCTCTTGTAAGTTCATCTTTTTTAAGGCGCTTATAAAAAATACCGTTTCGTCTCCAAACATATTTTCATACGGTTTAATATCTTCTGCTAAGTCTATCTTGTTCAGAACTACTGCTCTTTTTTTATCTAAAATCTCGGCATTGTAGTTTTCGATTTCAGATAGCAGCTTACCGAATGTCTCCTGCGGATTATCTACGATATCTATAACAAAAAGCAAAATCGAGGTTCTTTCAATGTGCCTTAGAAATTGCAGGCCGAGACCTTTGCCCTGATGTGCGCCGTCTATAATTCCGGGTATATCCGCTATGACAAAGTCCTTGTTGTTAAAATAAACATAGCCGAGATGCGGCGTCAGCGTGGTGAAAGGATAGTTTGAGATTTCAGGTTTTGCATTCGAAACGGCTCTTATCAATGATGATTTACCTGCATTTGGAAATCCCACGAGGCCGACATCTGCTATCAGCTTCAACTCAATAATGAGATTTTTTTCCTCTCCCTTTTGTCCTTCCTGTGCCTTTCTCGGTGTTCTGTTTGTTGATGTGGCAAAAGACGCATTGCCCCTGCCGCCTTTTCCGCCTCTTGCCACAACAGCAAATTGACCGTCCAAACTCAAATCGGATATAATATTATCGTCTTCGTCCTTTATAATGCTTCCCACGGGAACATTAATGATTATATCTTCGCCGCTTCTGCCTATTTTATTATTGGAACCGCCGCTTTGGCCGTTTTTGGCTATGAATTTTCTTTTAAAACGAAAAAGCCTAAGGGTGTTCTCGTCCTTGGAAGCCTTTATGATAATATCTCCGCCTTTTCCGCCATTGCCTCCGTCGGGTCCACCCTTAGGCACAAACTTCTCTCTTCTAAAGCTGACTATACCGTTTCCGCCATCTCCTGACTTAACGTAAATCTTAGCATAATCTACAAACATCTACACTATATTACGGATAAACGCTTACTACCTTTTTACCCAGCTTTTCTTCAAATTTGACTTTTCCTTCTATAAGCGCAAACAGCGTGTCGTCTCTTCCTTTGCCTGTATTGCTGCCCGGATGCCATTTAGTTCCCCTTTGTCGTACGAGGATTTCTCCGGCATTAACAAACTGCCCGTCTCCTCTTTTGACACCGAGTCGTTTGCCGATACTGTCTCTTCCGTTTTTTGTACTGCCTAAACCTTTTTTATGAGCCATCTAAAGCCTCCAATTAAGCACTGATTTGAGTTATTTTGATTTCGCTGAATTCCTGTCTATGCCCCTGTTTTTTTCTATACCCTTTTCTCTTTTTATACCTAAATACGATAATCTTTTTTGCCTTTCCAATCTTCAAAGCTTCGGCTTTTACCCTTGCACCTTCAACATAGGGTGCTCCTACTTTACCGTCAACCATTAAAACCTTATCGAATTCAATCTCACCCTGTTCCACCGGCAGCTTCTCGACCTTGATGATATCGCCTTCTTTAACAATATATTGCTTACCGCCTGTTTCTATAACTGCAAACATAACACACTCCTTTACTTTTAGTCAAGCCATATGCTTCTACAAAATTATCCCTTTTTTGTCAACAAATTTATATTGATAAGCTCATTTTCGGCATTTTCATATGAGCTAAGTAAAATAAAAAAATTTTATTTCGCCAT
>JALTDI010000062.1 GCA_027074255.1 Desulfurellales bacterium | reverse complement strand
GCAGTATGTAAAACGAGAAAATTATATATCCTATGAAGCCGGTCAGGAAATAGAGCTCGACAGGGATTTTAACAAAACTGTCCTGTTTTTCAGCATCAACGATATTTCCAAAAAACAGATAGACACAATAAGCTCTCATATGCTTAAAGACAGCAGATTGTTCAGCATTTTCTATTTGAACAGCAGTAAATTTTTTGAATGGACACTTAGACTGACAGACAGAGATATATTTAAAAAATTACAAACCGGCAATGATGGGGTTTTTAATGATAAATTTATGTTTATGGAGAAGCTCGAACTCCCCAAACAGTATATATCCGTTTCAAAATATAAGGTGGTGAAATAATGCAGTTAAAAGTGGAAAAAGAAAGATACAGAGTAATTATTCTAATGGATAATATGAAGATTACAGGATACATGTACTTAACGCCCAGATCCAGGTTGACAGACGTTTTAAATTCCAATCAAATGAAAGAGTTTATACCCGTAACGGATGCAGATATAGAATTTTATGAAAACAAACAAAAAATATATGTTGAGCTCATAGAAATAAACAAAAACAAAATTAATGCCATATACCCTGAATAAAATTTATAAAAACAGATAATAAGGTAATATTTGAAAATACTCCATATTTCTGATATAGTCTTTTGATTAAATTTGAGGGAGGATTTATGATTAAAGTAACCGTTGAAGATGTTAAACCATCAAGCAAAAAACTTCATATAGAGGTATCTTCTGAAAAGGTTCATAACAAGAGAGAAGAGATTTTATCAAGACTAAAAAAAAGTGTTAACATCAAAGGGTTTAGAAAAGGCAAGGTTCCTAAAAATGTTATAGAACAAACATATAAAAAAGAGATAGATGAAGATGTGCAAAAGGAGCTCGCCGCAGAAGCATATGAATTTGCAATAGAGGATAATAAAATAAAAGCAATATCAGACCCGGCCTTTACAGATGTGGAGTACGATAAAGATAAACCCTTTAAATTCGATGTTTCTGTTGACGTGCACCCCGAAATAGAACTTAAAGAATATAAAGGAATAGAAATAACAAAACAGCCGATAGTGGTGTCAGACGAAGATATAGATAAAACAGTCAAACAGATTCTGGAGGCGTTTGCCGCTTTAAAAGATAAAGATTCAAATCCTGAAGAAGGCGATTTGGTAATTATAGACATTAAAACATTTGCCAAGGAGACAAACTATCCCATAAAGGACTTTACAAGCGAAAACCTATATGCGGAATTAGGGAAAAAACAGCTTCTTGAGGAAATAGAAAAAGAAATATACACAATGAAGCCGAATGAAACCAAGAAATTCGAGGCTTCATTTGACAATCAATATCCGCTTAGAGCCCTAAAAGGAAAAAATGTCATATTTGAAGTAACACTTAAATCTTTGAAAACTAAGGAAATACCAGAACTCAATGATGAATTTGCAAAAAAGGTAAATAAAGAATTCAATAATGTTGATGATTTGCTTAAAGACATCAAGAACAGACTTGCCCAAAACAAGGAGAAGGAAGAGATAGAAAGGCAAAAAGACGAACTCTTGGATAAGCTTTTAAAAGAATATGATTTTGATGTGCCTCTAAGCATAGTCAACCAGGAAACCAACCAAATGATGGTTGAATATGTAAAGAATATGTATTATATGGGAGCAGATATTAATGCCGAGGAGTACAAACCACAGAATTTGAGAGGAAAATTTGAGAACGAGGCGATAAAGCGCGTTAAATCGACATTTATTCTTCTTGCCGTAGCCGATAAAGAAGGAATTGACGCAACAAACGAGGAAATTAAAGAGGTTATAAGCAAAGAGGCAGATTCACGAAAAAAGACATTTGAAGAACTGTACAAGGAATATCAGGAAAAAAATCTCATTCCTATTGTTCAAATGGACATAATCGGAGACAAAGCACTTGATTTTCTGCACAAAAATGCAACAATAAAAGAAGCTGAGGATGAAGGGAATCAAACTAACGAAATCGAAAAAGAAGATAATAAATAAAAGGAGAACAAACAATATATGAGCCTTGTTCCGATAGTTATTGAAAAGACACCGCAAGGTGAGAGGGCGTATGATATATACTCAAGACTGTTAAAAGACAGAATCATCATGCTCAATGGAGAAATTGACGATTATACTTCGAACATCATAGTCAGCCAGCTGCTGTTTCTTGAATCCGAGGACCCGGAAAAAGATATCTTTATATACATAAATTCACCAGGAGGAAGTATTACGTCAGGACTGGCCATTTACGACACTATGCAGTATATAAAGTGCGGCATTTCGACAATATGTATAGGTATGGCCGCATCTATGGGTGCTATTTTGCTGGCGGCCGGTACAAAAGGCAAAAGATACTCTCTGCCGCATTCGAGAATTATGATTCATCAGCCATTAGGAGGAATAAGCGGACAGGCAACGGAAATAGAAATTCATGCAAAAGAAATTTTAAGGCTTAAGAAAACCATTAATGAAATTATGGTTAAACACACGGGCAAAAGAATAAAAACCATAGAGCAGGACACAGAAAGAGACAAATTTATGAATGCTAAGGAAGCCTGCAATTACGGTATTATTGATAAGGTTATTTATTCAAGAGAAGAGGAGAATAAAAATGATGACGGTTGACAATAAAGGTCCTTTGAGATGTTCGTTCTGCGGAAGAACACAGGATGAGGTAAAAAAGCTTATAGCCGGTCCGGGTGTATATATATGTGACGAATGTGTGGCACTTTGTGAGGATATACTTGCAGAAGACAGAGAGCTTGCCAAATCAAAAGACAACGACTTCAAATCACTCACACCCAAAGAAATAAAAGCCCTATTGGATGAATACATAATATCGCAGGAAAGGGCAAAAAAGATACTCTCGGTAGCCGTTTATAATCACTATAAAAGAGTTTCAACAAATATAAACAAAAAGAAAAACAACATCGAATTGGAAAAAAGCAATATACTGCTCATCGGGCCCACAGGCACGGGTAAAACGCTGCTTGCAAAAACACTCGCCAAGATACTCAACGTTCCTTTTGCAATAGCCGATGCTACAAGTTTAACGGAGGCAGGATATGTTGGAGAGGATGTTGAAAACATTCTTGTAAGATTGCTCCAGTCGGCCGATTACAACGTGGCTTTGGCACAAAAAGGTATTGTTTACATTGACGAGCTAGATAAAATAACGAGAAAAAGCGAAAATCCGTCTATTACAAGGGACGTATCGGGAGAAGGCGTTCAGCAGGCTCTGCTGAAGCTTATTGAGGGCAGCGTTGTTAATGTTCCTCCATACGGCGGCAGAAAGCATCCGCAGCAGGAATTTATACAAATCGATACGAAAAACATACTGTTCATATGCGGAGGAGCTTTCGAAGGATTGGAGAATATAATAGCAAAAAGGCTGAACAAAAAAAGCATAGGTTTTACAAACCCGGTAACCTTAAATAAAAAGGATGAAAGCAACATTATTGAACATGTGACACCGGAAGACTTGATGCACTACGGATTGATACCTGAGTTAATCGGCAGACTCCATGTTGTGGCAACCCTGGAAGAGCTGAAGGAAAAAGAACTGGTGCAGATACTTACCGAGCCGAAAAACGCTCTTATAAAGCAGTACTCGACTATGCTGAAAATGGATAACGTAAAATTGACAATAACCGACGATGCACTTAGAGCTGTGGCCACAAAGGCAATAGAGCGTAAGGTTGGGGCAAGAGGGCTTAGAAGTATAATGGAAGATATCATGCTCAATGTTATGTACGATGTCCCGTCTCTAAAAGGGATTTCAGAATGCATTATTAACAAAGAATCCGTTATGGGAAAAGAGCAGCCTATTTTAACTTCAAAAAAGAAAGAAAAAACAGCTTAAAATGAGAGGTAATTCCATTGACTGAAATGAAAGG
>JALTDI010000061.1 GCA_027074255.1 Desulfurellales bacterium | reverse complement strand
AACCGATATTACCATAAAAGCATTTGCATTCTGCAAAGCCGCAAAAATAATTTTCAATTTGCTCCAAAAACCGAAAAACGGCGGCAATCCCATTAAAGAGAAAGCTCCAATAGCGAGGAAAAACGATGAAACTTTCATCTTTCTTCCTGCACCTATGAAATCGTCTATATTTCTTGAGCCAACCTGCAAAATCATGCCTCCCACAACAAGGAAGAGCATTCCTTTTGATAGAGAATGATTGACCATCTGCATAAAAGCACCTTGAAGTCCGTTTGTTGTGTGTAAAGAAAACGCAAAAAAGAAAAGTCCTGTTTGGCCGATTGTCGAATAGGCTAACATTCTTTTTATATCCTTTTGGAAGAATGCCGCCACTTCACCGAATATTAATGTTAGCAAAGCAAAAGCTATCAAAAAAGGATAAATCTGATTATAATCAAAAATTGTATTTGTGAGCCTTATTATGGCATAGATTGCAGCTGTTGTCATTATACCCGAGAGTATGGATGATACTGAGGAGGGAGCGGCTGGGTGAGCATCCGGCAGCCATGCATTAAGAGGGAACAAAGCACCTTCTATACCAAGTCCTACAAATATAAAGGTGTAGGGCAGCAATTTCTGATGGAAGGTTAAATTGGCTGTTTTTTGGGCTATGTCGACTATGTTTAGCGTTCCTGTTGCGGCATAAAGCATAATAATTCCAACAAGCAGGAAAGAGCCGCCGATAGAGCCCATAACAAGATACTTAAATCCGGCCTCGATTGCACCTTTGTCTCGATGATATCCCACAAGTCCGAAAGCCGCTATTGATGTTACCTCAAAGGCAACGAAAAGGTTGAATATATCGCCTGTTATTATCATCCACGTAACACCAGCTACAAGCAGCGTGAAGAGTGCATAAAATTTTTCCTGAGGTTCTTCCTCAATGTAGTATATGTTGTATATTGATACGACAAAGCCAAGCAAAGACGCTATAAGAGCAAGAAAGAGACCCAGCCTGTCAACAGCCATATCAATGGCAAACGGCGGTTTGAATCCGGCTGTCGTAGATATAACAAGTCCGTTTTTAATTACATCCGGAATCAGCAATAGGGCAACAGCAAGATTAAGACCGAATGCAATGATAGGCAAATATTTCACTCCGCCTTTTAAAAACGATGATGAAAGAGCTATAAGAAAGGTAAAAAACAGCGGAATTGCTATCAGCAATATGGGGTTAGATAAATTTACCATTTCAAACTCCTTATTTTCTTAATGTCAAGAGTTTTATAGTGTCTATAAAGCAGTACAACGAAAGCCACCGCAAGGGCCAGCTCAGATGCGTCTATAACTATGGCCGTTAGTGTCAGAGCCTGAGGTATGGGATCCACCATCATCTTAGCATTAAGACCGGCTCTTGAAAATATAGGAGCGGTTCCACCCTTTATATATCCTACACTTATAATAAGAAGATTTACTCCCGAGGCTATCAGATTGAGACCTATTAAAATTTTTATAAGATTTTTCTTTACTATGACAGCGTAGAGGCCTATTGCTATCAGAAGAAACGAACCAACGTAATATATCATTTTTCACCCCCGCGACAGATCACTTCGCACATCATATCATCCACGATGCCTGCAAATTCCGATGCAACCTTAAAGCCTATGGCTATATATATGATTGGTAAAATTCCGGCACTGACCAGGGTATTGAACAAACCTTTGGGTAAAAAGTTATAAAGAAACGAATCTGTTGGTGTGAAAAGACCCCAAAGACCAAGCACCACAAAAGTAAGTCCGGCCAGCCCCTCAATTATAGAGAGCCCACCTCTGTTCACTCTCGTTCCCGGATACGACAGATATAAAAGAAGGAATCCCGAAGCTATTATTGAACCGCCCTGAAATCCTCCTCCCGGCGTCAAATGACCGTGAACGAATATGTATGTTCCGAACAAAAGTATAAACGGGAAAATGATGCGAGAACCCACTCTGACTACAAAATTGGGTTTTGTCAGATTCTCTCTTTCCTTTTTCCCGATTCCAAGCATAAAAAATAAAATTGCTACACCAGCAGCAGCAGCAAACAAAACCGACACCTCTCCGAGGGTATCAAATCCTCTGTAGTCCAAAACTACGGATGTTACGATGTTGGCTGCTCCCGTTTGAGCCACGCCGTGATTCAAATAATATGTTCCAACGGCCATCTTGTTTGCTCCAAAAGGATAAGCAGCGAAAAACATGACAAGAGCGATAACTATAATGGCCGCAAAAATTGCATATACTATTTTTCTAATCATTTTTCGCTCCTTTCCGTTTCTCTTACGCCTATGATGTATATGGCCATTGTGAGAGCAGCACCTATACTGGCCTCAGCCATAGCAACATCAGGGGCTTGAAGCAGTAAAAACAAAAGGGATATGATTAAGCTCACAGCACCCATAGCCACAACAGCAGCTATAAGATTTTTCAGCTCTATTGACAAAACCGCAAGGCCAATCATTAACACAATAAGAATCCAAGATACGAGAATCATTTTGCCTCCTCCTTTTTCTGCTCATCAAAAAATTCCTCGCCCTTATTAACCACTGTTCTTTCGTCAAAAGGAACACCTGTTTTATATGCCGCACGCATAAGAGCGCTGGAACCAATAGGCGCTGTCAACAAAATAAATAAAGCGACTACAACACATTTAACAAACCATCCCGGATGCAGAATGCCGACGCCGAGGACAGAAGAAAAAGCTCCGAGGGTTGTAGATTTTGTAGCTGCCTGCATTCTTGTATAAAGATCAGGGAGTCTAATTAACCCAAAGGCACCAAGCAGCAGGAACAGCGCACCGAAATATAGCAGGAAATAACCCACGATTAATCTGATTATCATTTAAAACCCCCTCTCAATAAATCTTGCGATAACAAGAACACCGATAAAAGACAATAGTCCGTAAACAAGAGCAACATCTATATAGATATAACGGTCAAATATCATTGCAAAGAAAACAAAAAGAGCTACCGTGATGGTGGTAAAAACATCAAGAGCTACAACCCTGTCCGTTATATCAGGACCCTTTATCATTCTCACAACCGACAGGATTACAGCCACAGATACCATTGCAATATATATCCAGTTTAATACACTCATCCGAAAATCTCCTTTAAATACTTTTCAAAGGGTGTCCCGACTTCCCGTGTAGCACCTTCAATCGTTTCGTCCTTCACATAAATCCAGTGAATCAAAATCTCATCGTTCTTTGCGTCGATTGTAAGTGTACCTGGGGTCATCGTGATCGAGTTGGCCAAAGCAAGTTTTCCGGAATCCGTTTTAAGATTTGTTTTTATTATTACAAATCCCGGTTTTATGGGCATGCTAGGCGATACAACTCTATAGGCAACATCAAAGTTTGCAAGAAGTATCTGCCAAATGTAATACGGGCTGTAAATCAAAAGATATAGAATCCTTTTGGGAGAAAAATGCCCCAAACCATGTTCGGTAAGATACTCGAAAGAACCGATAGCAACCAACAAAGAGACAATAAATCCTGCAACAAGTTCATCCTTACGAAATGTAGAGGTAAGCATAATCCATGATATAAACATAACTATAACCGTAAAGATGTACCTACTCAGTTTTCCAGCCTTCCCCATTCTCATACCTCCTTTCAATTTAGTAGTCCATTTTATTTTTATATCATATTTAGTCAAGAGAAATTTCTTAAATAATTCCATAGATAGTTACAAAGATATCTATAATATATATCCCAATAACTCTACAATTTAACCATCAATTTCATTATTAATTAATGTCCGCCTTATTCAAGCATAACCTTAATTATTAATTATAGATAGTTTTATTTTTTAAAAAAAGTTAAACCCATACATCAGCTAAATCCAAAAATAAAGTATTCAATCTGCAAAGTCAAGATTTTTATTGAATTTATCTATTTTTTCATTAAAATAAAATGAGCCTTAACATTGGGGGTAC
>JALTDI010000060.1 GCA_027074255.1 Desulfurellales bacterium | reverse complement strand
TTTATCGGCTGAAAACGCCTTTCAATCGGCCCTAAGATAGGATTGTTCTAACGGACGAAGTGGAGATAATCTACGAGAAAATAGTAACTCCCTTCGGAACAAGCGGAAAGATCGATGCTCCGAAGAGATACATAGGCAAGCGGGCCTATGTTATAATCCTAAAGGAGTAAAGAGGAATTTTGTCCCAGAGTCCACGAAGTAGAAAAACATAAATTTCACCTCTCTTTTACATCGACATAACGCCGAATTCGGCGAGGAGATAAAATGAAAGACAATAAAACCGGAGGAAACAGAGTAAGAGAAAATCACACAAATATAAGGTCTAAGATATATGATATCGGCAGGTTCTCATCTCCCCACAACAGATGGTGTGACACGACTGATACTCGGCTTCAATCAATACACGGTAACACTCAAGGCAAAGGATATCGCAGGAAACACCCTGACGTATTGTTCGAGAGAAGGATGGGGTGAGTGACAAATGAGTTATAAAGTGGCAGACGATAAAATTATTAGGGAAAATCTTCAAAAAACGAACTCTTTCTTCTATTACCTTTTTGTAGCTTCAATGTTTTTACTATTTTTACCAAGCATTCTAGAATATATTTCCCATAGCACTCCTACTGACATATATGCTGTAATTGGCATATTTATAGACCGATGTCTTGGATTGTCAATGGCAGTAATATCTTTATGGGCAATATTTCTTTACCCTCCAAAAACTAAAAAAGAAATACCGAGAGAGTTGCATATTGAAGACGATAAAATAGTTTTTGAGAGCTTAAAAGGCTTAAAAAAATATTCTTTTGATACGCTTCAAGGCAATTACACACTGACTTTCTCAGAATTCATAAATAACCCAATAAAGTATAGATTCTCATCGCTTAGAGATTTTCTAGAGAATGCTTTTCCAAAAATAGAGGAAAACTTAAAGGCAATCCCTTATAAAAAAGATAGAGAGAATAAGATTATCATAAATTTTTATAGGAATGGAAAACACATAT
>JALTDI010000059.1 GCA_027074255.1 Desulfurellales bacterium | reverse complement strand
AAATAAGGGGTGATACGGGATTTTATAGAAATAAGGCACTCCATTTTGCCATAGGGATAAACCTCGATGGAAAGAAAGAGTTATTGGGTATGTGGATAACAAACAATGAGGGAGCCAAATTCTGGCTTTCCATTGCAGCAGAGCTTAAAAACAGGGGTGTAGAGGATATACTCATTGCAAGTGTTGATGGCCTAAAGGGTTTCAGTGAGGCTATTAATTCGGTATTTCCCCACACCGTGGTTCAAAGATGTATTATTCATCAAATCAGATACTCCATGAAATATATAGGCAGCAAATATCAAAAAGAGTTTATGGCTGATTTAAAAAGGGTTTATAAAGCTCCGACAAAGAAAGCAGCAGAAGAAGCTTTGGCTGAATTGGAGCAGAAATGGAAAGAAAGATACCCTATGGTTGTAAACTCCTGGATTAATAACTGGGATGAGCTATCTGCCTACTTTGAGTATTCAGAGCCTATAAGGAGGATTATCTACACAACCAATACCATAGAGGGTTTTAATAGGCAAATCAGAAAAATAACAAAAACAAAAGGAGGATTTAGTAGTGATGAATCATTGATGAAATTGGTATTTTTAGCTTATAGGGATATATCTGTAAAATGGCAGAAATCAATATCAAACTGGGCTGAAATTATCTCCCAGTTTTCCATTGTTTTTAAAGACAGGCTTAGTGGATATATCAGGTGAAATTATGTATAATAATTTTAGGAAAAAGGGTGCTTACACAAAATCAGGGACGGTCTCTTCAAAATCCAAAATGGCTGCATAACCACCCCTTGCCCAGCACCTCTTCTTTCTCTTACCCACAACCCAACACCCTCCTACCCATTATTTCGCCCTCTTGACATTACCATAATTTACTTATATAATACTTGTATCGCATAGAAACGGAGGAAGATTTTATGCCTGTTTCAATAAGATTGTCAAAGGATATCGAAGAAAGGTTAAATAAGTTATCGAAACTAACCGGACGCAGCAAAACATATTATA